>JABDRC010000104.1 GCA_013041945.1 Halobacteria archaeon | reverse complement strand
CGGTCCATGCGTGCGGTACGGTGTGTTGCACCGACCTTGACGCGCATCGGCACGACCGCCATGAAGGCGGGCAGGAAAGTCACGGAAAAGACGAACGCCGCGGCCACGCCCATGGCGACGATATTGCCCAGGTCCCGGAACGGGGGTGCATCGCTGAAGTTCATGCTCATGAAGCCGATCACGGTGGTCAGCGAGGTCAGGAAGATCGGCTGCATGTTGATGCGCAGGCTGTCGACGATGGCACTGTGCCTGTCCATGCCCTTGCGCATGACATACAGCATGCTCACCAGCACATGCACACAGTCGGCCACGGCCAGGGTCAGGACGATGGGCGGCGACGAGGCCGACGGCGGTGTCAGGTAAAATCCCAGCCAGCCCGCCAGTCCCATCGCGGTCACGATGCTGAACGAAATGACCAGGAACGTACCGATCATCGACGGTATCGAACGCAGCAGGAAGGCCAGTGTAATCAGCACGATCAGGAACATGAGCGGGATCAGCGTTTGCTGGTCACGCACGCTGACCTCGGGAAAGCTGTTGTTCATGATGACCATGCCGGTCAGGTAGATATCCAGGTTCGGGTTATCGGCCCTGGCCTGGTCGACCATCTTTCTTGCCGCATCGGTGATGGCCGGCACCTCCTTGCCGGTCCCCTCGTCCGGCAACTGGATGGTGACGTTGACGCCCGTGACGCGGCCATCGGTCGAGATCAGGCGGCTGACCAGCAACGGTTCGTTGACCGCGATCGCGCGAATGTCCTGCAGCTGCTCCGCCGTGAGCGCCGACGGGTCCGGCACCAGGTCATCGACAATCAGGTCATCACCCTCGGCCCGCGTATGCTGGTAATTGGTGAGGGAATCGACGCGCAGGGAATACGGCAGCTGCCAGGCCTCGGTGGTCAGGGCGGCCACGCTGGCCAGCGTCTCCGGCGTGAACACATTGCCGTCTTTCGGCGCCAGCACGAACAGGACATTGTCCGTCTTGGTATAGGTGTTCTGCAGCTCCTCGAAGGCCAGCAGCTGCGGATTGTCCTCGCTGAAAAAGACCCGGTAATCGGTCTTGAAGGTCAGGAACCGTGCCCCGCTGGCCGCGAGCGCCACCAGGATGAACGTCGCCAGCAGGATGACATAGCGCCACCTGATAACCCATTCACCGTATGCGCTGGTCATGTTTTACCTGTTCTTTTCTTTGTATACAGAGACGTGCTAGCGGATAATAGTCATCGACAGACCGGTAGGCGATTCTATCCCACTGTCCGCAATCACACAAAACCTGTTACGGAATCCGAGGAGAAAACTTATGAGTGCGACCAGAATGGTATTTATCCTAGTTGCGGCACTTATCGGTGTCGGAATCTGGCTGACCGGCTATCAGAATGTACACTGGTTCCTGTATCTGCCGCCGGCCGCGCTGCTGTTTGCAGGCATCACGGGCATCTGCCCGAGCCACATGATCTTCAGAAAACTCGGCTTCAAGGGCCAGGATCACGGCAACCGTATCTGAGACGGCTTGATAACCCTGTCAACGCCCTGTGATTGAGCAGGGCGTTTTTTCTCCCTGCCATGTCCGGTAATTCATCCAAACGATTGAGCAACGACCTGCCACGGTCGCCATGGGCACCCGTCATGCCGGACGGACGCACGGAGTGCGTCTGGACCGGCCTGCAGGGCGACAGCCTGCCGCTGTCGATCGCCAACGCAGTGAATGCAGCGCCCGGCCCGGTGATGCTGGTGACGGCGGACATGCAGGCGGCCGAGCAGTTGCGTGATCACTACGCGTTTTTCAGTCGCGGCACGGACATTCCGGCGATCATCTTTCCCGACTGGGAAACCCTGCCCTATGACGGTTTCTCGCCGTACCAGGACATCATCTCGGAGCGCCTGGCGACACTCTACCGCCTGCCGCAGCTCGGTCGGGGACTGCTGATCGTGGCAGCACCCACCCTGATGCAGCGCCTGCCGCCGGTCGAGTTCGTCACCCGTAACAGCCTGATGCTGCAGACCGGGGAACGCCTGGATCTTGAGCAGATACGGGTGGACCTGGACCAGGCCGGATACCATTGCGTCTCACAGGTCATGGAGCATGGTGAATTCGCGGTGCGCGGCGCCCTGCTGGACCTGTTTCCGATGGGCAGTGACGCACCCTACCGCATCGACCTGTTCGATGACGAGATCGAATCCATCCGGACCTTCAATCCGGAGGACCAGCGCTCGCTCGATGTACAGGACGCCATCCGTATCCTGCCGGCACGCGAGTTTCCCTTCGACGAGTCGTCGATCAAACTGTTCCGGCGCCGCTTCCGCGCCATGTTTGAAGGCGATCCCCAGGCCTGCCCGATCTACCGGAATGTCAGCAACCGGATAGCGCCGACCGGCATCGAATACTATCTGCCGCTGTTTCTCGAGGACACGGCGACCCTGTTCGATTATCTGCCGGACGACACCACCGTCATCCAGCTTGACGGCACCGGGCCCGCCTTCGAAACCTTCGAGTCGCAGATTCGGGAACGCTATGCCGCATTGCGCCATGATCACGAGCGCCCCCTGCTGGAACCGGCAGCGCTGTTCATCGACGCGGCGCAGTGCCATGACCGGCTGGGCTGCCACCCGCGCATCCGTGTCAGTCCCTTTCGGGGGACCGATGCAGCCGCACCC
>JABDRC010000206.1 GCA_013041945.1 Halobacteria archaeon | reverse complement strand
CGCCCGACAAACCCAGGAGCAAGACAATGGCTGATGTGACCCAAGACCGGATCGAGGAAAAACTGGCCACCTACGTTGATCCGTATCTCGAGAAAGATCTCGTTTCGACGAAGTGTATCAAGGACATCGCCATCGATGGTGATACCGTCACTGTCAAGGTGGTGCTGGGCTTTCCGGCCTCCGGTTACCGCGACGAACTGGCCGGCAAGCTCAAGACGCTGGTCGAATCCGTGGACGGTGTCGGCAGTGCCGTAATCGACGTATCGAGCAAGATTTCCGCCCATTCCGCGCAGAAGGGCGTGAAGCATATCGAGGGTATCAGGAACAT
Source organism: Halobacteria archaeon (assembly GCA_013041945.1). GTDB lineage: Bacteria > Pseudomonadota > Gammaproteobacteria > UBA9214 > UBA9214 > UBA9214. Next base: position 2,959 of record JABDRC010000206.1, on the reverse strand, counting down.
CATTGCCGTGGCCTCCGGCAAGGGTGGTGTCGGCAAGTCGACCACGGCCGTCAACCTGGCGCTGGCCCTGTCCGCCGAAGGCGCCAGCGCGGGCATACTGGACGCCGACATCTACGGCCCCAGCCAGCCGCGCATGCTGGGTGTGCAAGGCAAGCCGGAATCCCTGGATGGCAAGTCCCTGGAGCCGATGAACAGTTACCATCTCCAGGCCATGTCAATCGGTTTCCTCGTTGACGAGGAAACCCCGATGATCTGGCGCGGCCCGATGGTGACCCAGGCACTGCAGCAGTTGCTCAACGACACCAACTGGAAGGACCTGGACTACCTGGTGGTGGACCTGCCGCCGGGCACCGGTGATATCCAGCTCACGCTGGCGCAGCAGGTACCGGTCAGCGGTGCCGTGATCGTGACGACACCGCAGGACATCGCCCTGCTGGATGCCCGCAAGGGACTCAAGATGTTCGAGAAGGTCGAGGTGCCGGTGCTGGGTGTGATCGAGAACATGAGTATCCATATCTGCAGCGAGTGCGGCCACGAGGAATACATATTCGGCCAGGGCGGCGGCGAGCGCATGTCGGAGGAGAACAATGCCGATTTCCTCGGCGCGTTGCCGCTCGACAAGCGCATCCGTGAGGAGACCGACTCGGGCAAGCCGACCGTGGTGGCCGAGCCGGACAGCCGTATTTCACAGATCTATCGCGAAATCGCACGGCGCACCGCGGCGAAACTGTCGCTGAAGACCAAGGACTATGCCGCGCGGTTCCCGCAGATTGTCATTCAGAATGACTAAGGCCTGTCTGATGTTTCGTCATTGCGAGGAACAGCGTGACGAAGCAATCTCATGAAAGTACCGAGAAGGGGCATGGGTATAGCTTCGCTTCGCTCGCAATGACATTAATATAAGCTTATGTCTATAAAATCCGACAAGTGGATCCGACGCATGGCGCTCGAACACGGCATGATCGAGCCGTTCGAGTCCGGCCAGGTCCGCGAGAACGGTAACGGCCGCATCGTGTCCTACGGCACCTCGAGCTACGGCTACGATATCCGCTGCTCGAACGAGTTCAAGATCTTCACCAATATCAATTCGGCCATTGTCGACCCGAAGAATTTCGATGACAACAGCTTCGTCGATGTGAACTCGGATGTCTGCATCATTCCGCCGAATTCCTTCGCACTGGCGCGCACGGTGGAGTACTTTCGTATCCCGCGCAATGTGCTGACGATCTGTCTCGGCAAGTCCACCTATGCCCGCTGCGGCATCATCGTCAACGTCACGCCGTTCGAGCCCGAGTGGGAAGGGCACGTGACACTGGAGTTTTCCAACACCACGCCGTTGCCCGCCAAGATATATGCCAACGAGGGCGTGGCGCAGGTGCTGTTTCTCGAATCAGACGAGGTCTGCGAAACCAGCTACAAGGATCGCGGCGGCAAATACCAGGGTCAGAAAGGCGTTACCCTGCCGAAGACCTGACTGTTTACCAGGCAATTTGATCTTGCTCAGGGGACTGGCCAGTGCGAGCCTGCCATTATTCACAGACCATCAGTCGCAGGTGACAGGTTATGGCATACAGGATACTGGTGCCGCTTGACGGCACCGAAATCGGCAAGGGAGTCATCCCCTATCTCAGGCATGTAGTCGCACGCCCGGATGCGGTGGTGACGCTGCTGCATGTATTACCCGACCTGACCGAGTATGCCCAGTCGCATATCGATACGGAACACGGCCGTGCCGCGAGCCATATGCGCGATTTCATCAGCATCCTGGAGCTTGATCCGGACCGCGTGTACTGTGAATTCAGGATGGGGGATCCGGCTGAAGAGATCCTGAAATATGCTGTGTTGAACGCTGCGGCACTCATCATCATGCCGACGCACGGGCGGACCGGACTCAACCGGCTGTTGTCAGGCAGTGTGACCGAGCAGGTGCTGCGCAGATCACACTGTCCGCTGCTGTTGTCACATAATTGCGGTGACCGGCCGCCGCCAGCGGACGGCAAGGCCCTGTTCGAGCGCATACTGGTGCCGCTGGACGGCACCAGCCAGGGCTTTTCCATCCTGCCGGTGGTCGAGGACTTTGCCAGACTGTTCCAGTCAGAGGTTATCCTGTTTCATGACAACAGCGATCTGTCGAAAACCGGTGGCAGCCGCGCAGGCGACAATACCACCCTGCATATCGAGGCGCAGCATGCGCGTCTCGTCGATGAAGGCATAAAGGTGTCGATGCAATACACCGATGCCGGCCATACAGTGAAGGATATCCTCAAGGCAGTATCGACGTCGCAGGCCGACCTGATAGCCATGACCACCCATGGCCGCAAGGGGATCGACCGGATTGCCTTCGGCTCGATTGTTGAGTACCTGCTGCGTCATGCAACAAGGCCAATGCTGACATTGAGTACCACGCCCGGCCCCGCTGCCGGGCACGGCGATAAATAACCGGCCTGCCCGGTTGCCGGGATACCCGCTCAGTGCCCGCCGCCGCGCCGCGTGGCTTTCGTCCGAAAGGCGACTGCAAAGGATTGTTTTGCCCATGCACAGGCCGTCTCCGGGTCGTCAAAGATCTCTTCCGGTGCCAGGTAATAGGACATCGCGACTGTTTTGCCGTTTTTCTCGTACTCGAATGCAGTGAGGCCCCGCGACAGGAACCGGTCGCGGGTGGCTGCGTCCGCCTTCAGGTACAGGGTGTCGTCCGCGACCAGTCCGAACATGACCCCGTCATGGTACAGGCCGTAACCGCCGAACATCTTCCGCGCGTGTACCGGGCCGAACTGTGCAAACACTTCATGCAGGTAATCCGTGAATTCACTCATGGTCCGGAGCGGGGCGACTGTCACTCGTGCCGGACACGCAGCGTGTCGCTGAAACCCTCGAGGTGGCTGACATATCTGGCGTCGTTCTTTTCCTGCCGGATGATCTGCACCGGCAGGTAATTCAGTGCGGGTGCGCACCATACCCA
>JABDRC010000090.1 GCA_013041945.1 Halobacteria archaeon | reverse complement strand
CTGCAGGGCCTTGAGGTCGATGACGTCCGCGTCCACGGCGGCGAGTTCATGCAGTCGCACTTCGTCGGCACAGCGTGACTTGCGCGCCAGGAAGCCGACTTTCGGCAGGCGCCGCTGCAGCGGCATCTGGCCGCCTTCGAAGCCGATTTTGTGGAAGCCGCCCGAGCGGGATTTCTGGCCCTTGTGGCCACGACCGCAGGTCTTGCCCTGGCCGGAACCTATGCCACGACCGACACGCTTGCCTGTCTTGTTGCTGCCGGCAGCCGGCTTTAATGTATTCAGACGCATGTTCTATTCCTCGACCCTGACCATGTAGGAAATCCGGTTGATCATGCCGCGGATTTCCGGTGTATCTTCCACCTCGACCGTCTGCCGGATGTGGCGCAGGCCGAGACCGCGCGCCGTCGCCTTGTGGCTCTCCTGCCGGCCGTTGGAACTTTTTGTCTGCGTGAGCTTGATCTTGTTCGCCGCCATGACTTACCCCAGGATCTCCTTGACTGACTTGCCCCGCTTGCTGGCAACTTCTTCCGGTGAAACCATGCCGGACAAGCCCTGAATGGTGGCACGCAGCACGTTGATCGGGTTGTTAGAACCGATACATTTCGCCAGCACGTTGTGCACACCGACCACTTCGAACACGGCGCGCATGGCACCGCCGGCAATGATTCCGGTACCTTCGGAGGCCGGCTGCATGTAGACCTTGGCGGCGCCGTGGCGACCGGTCAGCGCGTACTGCAGCGTGCCTTCTTTCAGACTGACGGTGATCATGTTCTTGCGGGCCGCCTCCATGGCCTTCTGGATGGCGACCGGCACCTCGCGTGCCTTGCCGTAACCGTAGCCGACGCGCCCTTCACCGTCACCGACGACGGTCAGTGCGGTGAAACCGAACTGGCGACCGCCCTTGACCACTTTCGCGACACGATTGACGGTAACCAGTTTCTCCAGCAGCCCGTCGCCCTGCGCCTGTGTATCTACCCTTGCCATAGCTGTGCCCATGATCAGAATTCGAGGCCGCTTTCACGCGCGGCATCGGCCAGCGCCTTGACGCGGCCATGATATTTGAAACCGGAGCGGTCGAACGCAACCCGCGTGATACCGGCAGCCTTTGCACGCTCCGCCACGATCCTGCCGACGACAGTTGCCGCTGCGGCGCCACCGGTCGTTTTGACATCCTTGCGCACTTCCTTGTCGAGCGTCGACGCGCTGACCATGACCTTGTCGCCCTCGGGCGAAATGACCTGCGCATAGATATGACGCGGTGTACGATGCACGCACAGGCGGTTCGCACCCAGTGTCTTGATATGTGCGCGTCCACGGCGGGCGCGGCGTATGCGTGTCTGTTTCTTGTCCATAATCCTGTCCTACTTCTTCTTCGCTTCTTTGCGGACAACCATTTCATCCGCATAACGAACACCCTTGCCCTTGTAGGGCTCCGGCGGACGGAAGGCGCGAACCTCGGCGGCCACCTGACCGACCTTCTGCTTGTCGCAGCCCTTGATCACTATTTCTGTCTGGCTCGGCGTCTCTGCCGTCACGCCCTCGGGCAACGCGTAGTCGACCGGGTGCGAGAAACCCAGCGTGAGGTTGAGCACCTTGCCCTTGGCCTGCGCGCGGTAACCCACGCCGACCAGTTCCAGTTTCTTTTCGAATCCGTCGCTGACACCAACTACCAGGTTGTTCAGCATCGCACGGGTGGTACCGGCCAGTGCATTGGCGGCCTTGGACTCGTCGCGCGCACTGAATTTCAGTTCGGCATCCTCACGGACCATTTCGACCAGCCCGTTGATGGTATGCTCGAGCGTGCCCTTCGGGCCCTTGACGGTGATTCGCTGGCCGTTTTCCGTAATCTCGACAGATGACGGTACGCTAATTGGTTGGTTCGCTATTCTGGACATCTCGTTATCCGTTTATCAACTCACAATGCAGAGGACTTCACCGCCCTGTCCGGCCGCGCGGGCCTGGCGGTCGCTCATTACACCCCTCGACGTGGACACGATCGCGATGCCGAGTCCATTCTGGATGCTCGGGATCTCGTCCTTGCCCTTGTACAGGCGCAGGCCCGGCCGGCTGGCACGCTGCAGCTTCTCGATCACCGGTTTGCCGTCGTAGTACTTCAGGGTGACCGTCAGCACCTGCTTGCCGTCCTCGTCCGCAGTGGCGAAGTCAGTTATGTAGCCTTCATCCTTGAGCACGGCGGCAATGGCGCACTTCAGCTTCGAGGAAGGCATGGCCACTTCCAGCTTGCTGGCGGACTGCCCGTTACGAATTCGGGTCAGAAAATCTGCTATCGGGTCTGTCATCATAATTAAATTCTCTAGATACAAGTAACAAGATATAAAGATACAAGTGGTGGCGCGCGCTCTGCGCGCATCCTTGTCTACTTGTATCTTGTATCTTTAATCTTTTATCTGCCTCTCTACCAACTTGCCTTGACCAGTCCGGTAATGTCACCGCGCATGGCAGCCTCGCGCAGCTTGTTTCGGGACAGGCCGAACTTGCGATAATAGCCGTGCGGCCGGCCGGTCAGGCGGCAGCGGTTGCGACCGCGTGCGGGACTGGCATCGCGCGGCATCGCCTGCAGCTTCAGCTGTGCTATGTGGCGCTCTTCCATCGAAATGGTCTTGCTGTTGATCACCTTCTTCAGCTCGGCACGCCTGACTGCGAATCGTTTGACCGCTTTGGCGCGCCTGCGCTCACGGGCTACCATTGAACTCTTGGCCATGCTTCTACCTCATTGCCTGAACGGGAAGTTGAACGCGGCAAGCAGCGCGCGACCCTCTTCGTCCGTCCGTGCAGTTGTTGTAAACGTAATATCCATACCGCGCAGCGCATCGATCTTGTCGTAATCGATCTCCGGGAAGATAATCTGCTCCCTGACGCCCATGTTGTAATTGCCGCGGCCATCGAAAGACTTCGGGCTCATGCCGCGGAAGTCGCGAATACGCGGGATCGCGATATTGATCAGGCGATCCAGGAATTCATACATCTGTTCACTGCGCAGCGTCACCTTGCAGCCCACAGGCCAGCCTTCGCGCACCTTGAAGCCGGCCACTGACTTGCGTGCCTTGATCACGACCGGCTTGCGGCCGGCGATCTTCGTCATGTCCGCCACGGCGTGCTCCATGACCTTGCGATCGGACACAGCCTCGCCAACACCCATGTTCAGTGTGATCTTGGTGATCCTGGGTATTTCCATGACATTCCTGTAACCGAACTGCTCCCTGAGCTGCCCGGCAACCTTGTCGCTGTAATGTTCTTTTAACCTGGCCATAACTGATTACCGTAAAAAGTCAGACGTCAACCACTTCATCGGTAGACTTGAAATAACGCACCTTGCGACCGTCTCCCAGGATCCTGAAGCCAACCCGGTCAGCCTTGTCGGTCTGCGGGTTGAACAGCATGATGTTCGACTGGTCAATCGGCATTTCCTTTTCGATAATGCCGCCTGTCACACCCTTGTTCGGATTGGGCTTGGTGTGTCGCTTCACCATATTCACGTCAGACACCACCAGACGGCCGTCCGCGAGAACGCTCAACACACTGCCCCGCTTGCCCTTGTCCTTGCCTGCGACCACGATGACGTCATCGCCTTTCCTGATTCTGTTCATGTCGTTTTCCTACAATACTTCCGGTGCCAGCGAAATAATCTTCATGAAACGCTCGCTGCGCAGTTCGCGGGTTACCGGGCCGAAGATGCGTGTACCGATCGGCTGCAGCTGGGTATTCAGCAGCACGGCAGCATTGCCGTCGAAGCGGATGAGCGAACCATCGGGACGACGTACGCCCTTGCGCGTACGAACCACGACCGCGTTGTATACCTCGCCCTTTTTCACCTTGCCACGCGGAATGGCTTCCTTCACGCTGACCTTGATGATATCACCGATACCCGCATAGCGGCGGTGCGAGCCGCCCAGCACCTTGATGCACATCAGGCGACGCGCGCCGCTGTTGTCTGCAACATCAAGCATTGATTGCATCTGTATCATGCTGTTATTCCGTTTATCTCGTTACGCCAACCGGGACGACTAATCGCTGCGCCCGACGATTTCCACCAGCCGCCAGGA
>JABDRC010000081.1 GCA_013041945.1 Halobacteria archaeon | reverse complement strand
GGGCCCCGCCGGTGCGGTCCGCTTTCCCGATCCGGTCATCGATGGCGGCCAGGTTCAGGCGCAGCCGGTATGCCATGATGAACAGCTTGCGCCGGTACAGCTCGTATTCGTAGGCGCTCGGAAAATCCCTGCAGGCGTCGGTATAGCGGGCTTCATCCGCCGCCAGGCTGTCGGTAAATTCCTGCGTGAATTTGCACAGGCGCGAGGAATGCGTCAGGCGCCGGCCGAGGGCAACCACCTTGTCCAGGTACATCGCCAGTACTTCCCGCATGTGCAGGCGCAGCGCTAGCTCGGTGGTCTCCGGCCTGACGTACGGATTGCCGTCACGGTCGCCACCGATCCACGAGCCGAACCTGATCAACCCGCCGGGAACCCTGACTTGCGGTGCGAACCCGCGCGAACCGTAAACGCTGCGTATGGACTTTTCCAGGTAGCGGTAGGTCTTCGGCACGGCATCGAACAGGCTTTCGCGGAAAAAGTACAGGCCGTTGCGGATTTCATCCTCGACGGCCGGCTTGTAGGCGCGCACCTCGTCTGTCTTCCACAGCACCTGGATCTGCTGCTTGAGCTCCGCCCTGATCTCGTTGCGTTCCTCCATGCCGAGGCGCGTATCGTCGAGCTTCTCGCTGATCAGGAAGATCCGGCGCAGCGCATACATGACAGTGCGGCGTTTTGCCTCGGTCGGATGTGCCGTGAACACGGGCAGGTACAGCGCCTGGTCGAGCAGTGTCTGCATCTGCACCGGACCGATGCCCTCGCTGTGCAGTTCCTCCAGCGTGCGCGTGAAGGAACCGCGCCACAGGCGGTCATGCCTGCGCAGCTGCTTGCGGCGTTCGCTGTGCTGGAAGGCCTCTTCGGCCACGTTGACCAGGCTGAAATACAGGTTGAATGCGCGGATGACGCCGGTCAGTTCGTCCGCTTCGAGGCTGCTGGTGATGCTGTCCAGCCGGTTGCGCAGCCGCTCGTCTTCACCCTTGCGCAGGCGGATGTAGCCCTTGCGCAGGTCTTCGACGGCACGCAGGATATGGTCGCCGGCGTGTTCGCGCAGGACCTCGCCGAGCAGGTTGCCGAACAGCCGCACCCGGCTGCGCAGTTCCTTGTCGCCGGTCCGGGTCAGCGCCGGGGAGATGTCTTTTATCAGATCCATAAAAAAAGCCACGCAATGCGCAGCCAGTGCAGCGGGCTACGCATGCTGCACCTGAGTACAGTATGTACCTGCTGCGCGGAAAATCAGTATGGAAACCGCAATTATACCGGTTGCCAGTCAATTCGCCACTTGCCGGCCGGCCCGCTCGTCTGCCGGTTGCCGGCATCACCGGTGTGCAGCGCAATGCGGGATGTCGCATCAGCCACCTCCATTCAGCCTGGCGGGGTATGCCCGGGCCCGCCGGGTGCACAGGGGATACACGGGGGCGGGAATAAATCCGCCGGGCGGGTCGTCTGTCTATCAGGGAGGAAATTTATGGGTACTGATGCTGACAGCCATGTCGGCAGCTCGCAACGGGCGCGCAAGGATTTTTCTGCCGGGCTCGAGTGCTTCCGCAATGACGACTATGCGGGCGCGCTGCAGTTGTTCCGCGCCGCGGATGAAGGCGCCGACCCCGGCGACAGCCTGCAGAGCCGCTACACATCCTTCCATGGTCTCGCGCGGGTGCATCTGGGCGACAGCAATGGCATAAAACTGTGTCGCAAGGCCGCAGCCGGCGAGATCATCGATGCCGTTGTGTATTACAACCTCGCCATGCTGGAACACCGGCTTAGCAACCGCGAGAGCGCCTGGACGGCAGTGCGCCGCGGCCTGCGCATCGATCCCGATCATGCCGGGCTGCAGCGATTGAAGAAGGACATGCAACTGCGTACCAGGTACGGGCTGATGTCCGGCCTGTCAGTCGACAAGCCCTTCAACCGCCTGCTGGGCAGGTTGCGGCGGGGCGGGGGCGAGGCGCGGCCGGAAGATTGACCGGGTCGCGCAACGGGGCACCGTGATCGGCTATAATTTCCACGGGAGTCGGCCAGGCAGCCGCGCCGCGCAAGCGGGGAGGAAAGTCCGGGCTCCACAGGGCAGGGTGCCAGGTAACGCCTGGAGGGCGCAAGCCCATGGAAAGTGCCACAGAAAACATACCGCCGGTCGCGCCTATTCGTAGGCAAAGCCGGTAAGGGTGAAATGGTGCGGTAAGAGCGCACCGCGCGCCTGGTAACAGGCGTGGCAGGGTAAACCCCATCCGGAGCAAGACCAAATAGGGGGACATACGTGCGGCCCGCGCGGTCCCCGGGTAGGTTGCTTGAGGCCTGCGGTGACGCAGTGTCCAGATGAATGGCTGTCCACGACAGAACCCGGCTTATCGGCCGGCTCCCACCTCAGTAACGTGTTGAAAGTGGTGAGTAGCAAGGGTTGAAAGCCCCTCGCTACTAGCTACTCGCTACTCGCTACTTGTATAGTTGGATCTCCAGTCAATGATTCTGACGCGAAATGCCAGACAAGCTCTACATAAAGACCCACGGTTGCCAGATGAACGAGTACGACTCCGCGAAAATGGCGGACGTGCTGGTGGCCTCGCATGGCCTCGAGGTCACGCAGGACCCGCAGCGGGCGGATGTCCTGCTGCTCAATACCTGTTCGATCCGCGAGAAGGCACAGGAGAAGGTGTTCTCCGAACTGGGGCGCTGGAAGGAGCTCAAGGATGCGCGGCCGGGCGTGGTCATCGGTGTCGGCGGCTGCGTGGCGAGCCAGGAGGGCGAGGCGATCCGCACCCGTGCACCCTGCGTGGACATCGTGTTCGGTCCGCAGACCCTGCATCGCCTGCCGGCCATGCTCGATGAGGCGCGTCGTGCGCAGACACCGGTCATCGATATTTCCTTCCCGGAAATCGAAAAGTTCGACTGCCTGCCGGCACCGCGTGCCAGCGGGGCCACCGCCTTCGTGTCCATCATGGAGGGCTGCAGCAAGTATTGCAGTTTCTGTGTCGTTCCCTATACCCGCGGTGAGGAGGTCAGCCGGCCGTTCGATGATCTGATCGCGGAAGTCGTTGCGCTGGCGGAGCAGGGCGTGCGCGAGGTCACGCTGCTCGGGCAGAATGTCAACGCCTACCGCGGTGTCATGCATGACGGCGAGCTTGCCGACCTGGCGCTGCTGATCAATTTCATCGCCGCCATCGACGGCATTGACCGTATCCGCTATACGACCTCGCATCCCCTGGAAATGAGCGACAGCCTGATCCAGGCCCATGCGGAAGTGCCCGCACTGGTCGGTCATTTACACCTGCCGGTACAGTCGGGTTCGGACCGCGTGCTCGCGCTGATGAAACGCAACCATACCGCGCTGGAGTATACTTCGATCATCCGCCGGCTGCGCGCGGCGCGGCCCGGCATCAGCATTTCCTCGGACTTCATCATCGGCTTCCCGGGCGAAACCGATGCGGATTTCGAGCAGACCATGGCGCTGGTGGAACAAACCGGATTTGACCATTCGTTCAGTTTTATCTACAGCCAGCGCCCCGGTACCCCGGCGGCCTCCCTGCCGGATGACGTGCCGCTGGCCGTCAAGAAACAGCGGCTGGCGCGCCTGCAGGCACGCATTACCGGAATGGCCGCGGCGATCAGCACATCCATGGTGGGCAGTATCCAGTCCGTGCTGGTCGAGAAGCCGTCGCGCAAGCGCGCCGACCAGCTGAGCGGGCGTACGGAAAACAACCGGGTGGTCAACTTCGATGCCACGCCCGACCTGGTGGGACAATTTGTCGATATCCACATCACCGAGGCCCTGCCGAATTCACTGCGCGGCGAACTCGTTGCGCCGGGCAGCCGCACACGCCTGAGGGCATCTTGAGCAGTCACCTGCATTCCATCGACATCACGCTCGAACCCGCTGACAACGAACGCCTGGCCGACCTGTGCGGCCAGTTCGACGTGCACCTGCACCAGCTCGAGCAGCGACTGGGTGTCGAGATCAGCAGCCGCGGCAACCAGTTCCGTCTTATCGGCGAGGAACCGGCCGTGGCGCGTGCCGAACAGGTGCTCGAGGCGTTGTACATGGAAACGGCCAACGGGGCCCTGACGCCGGAAAAGATCCACCTTTACCTGCAGGAGGCGGGCGGCACGCCGGAGCCGGGTGTTGCCGACAGCAATAACGACAGCGTCATGATCAAGACACCCGGTGCCACCATCACCCCGCGCGGGTCGAACCAGAAGCATTACCTGCAGAACATTCTCGCCAACGACCTCAATTTCGGCATCGGCCCGGCCGGGACAGGCAAGACCTATCTCGCCGTGGCCTGCGCGGTACAGGCGCTGGAACAGGAGAAGGTCAGCCGCCTGGTGCTGGTGCGCCCGGCGGTCGAGGCCGGCGAGCGACTGGGGTTCCTGCCCGGCGATATGACACAGAAGGTCGACCCCTACCTGCGGCCACTGTACGACGCCCTGTACGAGATGCTCGGACTGGACCGGGTGGCGCGCCTGATCGAGCGCAATGTCATCGAGGTGGCGCCGCTGGCCTTCATGCGCGGCCGCAGCCTGAACGACGCCTTCATCATCCTCGACGAGGCGCAGAACACGACTGTCGAGCAGATGAAGATGTTCCTGACCCGCATCGGCTTCGGGTCGACCGCCGTCGTGACCGGCGACATCACGCAGATCGACTTGCCGCGGCAGACGGAATCGGGTCTGCGCCAGGTGATCGAGATTCTCAAGGACAGCCAGGATATCAGTTTCACGTTTTTCTCCTCGCAGGACGTGGTGCGGCACCCGCTGGTCCAGCACATCATTTCGGCCTACGAGAAATTCGAGCGTGGTGCCTGATGCCGGCGGGTATCGATATCGATGTGCAGTTTGCGGTCTCGGCGGATGGCATGCCGGATGCCGGCACGCTGCGCAAGTGGGCCGCCGCGGCACTGCAGGAACAGGCCAAAACTGTCGAGCTGGTGATTCGGGTCGTCGACGAGGCGGAGATTACCGCGCTCAATCGCCAGTACCGCGGCAAGGACGGGGCAACCAACGTCCTTTCATTTCCCAGCGAGCTGCCGGCGGAGGTCGGCTCGGCACTGATCGGCGATATCGTGATTTGCGCACCGGTGGTTGCGCGCGAGTGTGTGCTGCAGAACAAGTCGCGCGATGCGCACTGGGCGCACCTTGTGATACACGGCGTGCTGCACCTGCAGGGCCTCGATCACCAGACGGATGAGGAGGCGCGGCTCATGGAGGCCCGCGAGGTCCGCCTGCTTGGCGAGCTGGGTTTCACCGATCCCTACGGGGAGATGGCCTGAGGTTGCCATGGATTCACCGGCATGGTGGTAATCCGACCGTCATTGCCGATATAGTGGCGACAGGCAACTGCAGAGGATTGACAGTCAACTGATATTGTTTTTATGAATATCGCGTAACTGATTAATATTTAATGAACAAAGACCGACCTCCCGACGGCCCCGCGCGGCCGTCCTGGCTGGAGCGACTGGCCCGGATGTTTGCGCGGGAGCCTGCCAGCAATGAGCAGCTGATCGAACTGCTGCGTTCCGCCCACCAACAGAACCTGTACGATACCGACGCCCTGGCCATGCTCGAGGGTGTGCTGCAGGTTGACGATATGCAGGTCCGCGACATCATGATCCCGCGTTCCCAGGTCGCCATCCTGGAGCGGGACGCCAGTCCGGACGAGCTGCTGCGCATCGTGGTCGAGTCCGGCCATTCGCGCTTCCCGGTGATCGGCGAGAGCCGCAACGAAGTGGTCGGCATTCTGCTGGCCAAGGACCTGCTGCTGTATGCGTTTCAGCGCACCGACGGACGATTCGACGTGAAGGGCCTGCTGCGGCCGGCGGTCTTCGTGCCGGAGAGCAAGCGCCTCAACGTGCTGCTCAAGGAGTTTCGCGTCAGTCGCAATCACATGGCCATCGTGGTGGACGAATATGGCGGCGTTGCCGGCATGGTGACGATCGAGGATGTGATTGAGCAGATCGTCGGCGAGATCGAGGACGAGTGCGACGTCGGGGAAGACGACATCATCCGCAAGCACAGCGATGTGCATTACACGATCAAGGCGCTGACACCGATCGACGACTTCAACGAGTATTTCGGCGCGGAATTGTCCGATGAGGAGTTCGATACTATCGGCGGCCTGGTCGTGCACGAGATCGGTCATCTGCCGGAGCGCGGCGAGCGCATCGTCATCGGCAACCTGTTGTTCAAGGTGCTGCGCGCGGACAGTCGTCGCGTGCACATGCTGCAGCTGACCATGCTGCCGCGGCCGGACGAGGAACAGGCCGGCCTGCTGAACGTCAAACCGTGACGGATACACGCACGCCGGCAACGGCGCTGTGGGTGCCGGTTCCCGAACGCCTGCAACCCTGGCTGATCGTCATCGCGGGTGTGCTGGCCGTCGGCGCCTTTGCGCCGTTCTCCATTTATCCACTGTCCTTCCTGTCACTGGCCGTGCTGTTCAACCAGTGGCTGGGCGACAGCCCGCGCCGTGCGCTGCGGCACGGTGCCCTGTTCGGTCTCGGTTTTTTCAGTACCGGTGTCTCCTGGGTCTACGTAAGCGTGCATGTCTACGGCCATGTACCGATGGTGCCGTCGGCACTGGTCGCTATCCTGCTGGTGCTGGTGCTCAGCGTGTTTATCGCGCTGACCGGCTACCTGTGCCGGCGTTACCTGGCAGCTGCCGGCCCGGCGGGCCTGCTGCTCGTGCTGCCTGCCGGGTGGGTGCTGGCGGAGTGGCTCAGGGGCCGGATCTTCACCGGCTTCCCGTGGCTCGACATCGGCGCCAGCCAGATCAACGGACCGCTGGCCGGCTACCTGCCCGTGGCCGGCGAGTACGGCGTCACCTGGCTGGTCGGGCTGGCTGCCGGACTGCTGCTGGCGTTGGTGGCGAACCGGCTGCGCGCGGTCAGCGCGGGCCTGCTTGCCGCGCTGCTGGCGGGTGGATATTTGCTGGAACACGTGGAGTGGACGTCTGTGCGCGGCGAGCCCGTTCACGTCAGCCTCGTACAGGGCAATATCGCACAGGAAGACAAATGGGCGCCGGAACACCTCGAGCGCACGCTGCTGCTGTATGCGGATCTCACGTCTGCGGCTGCGGGCAGCGACCTGGTGGTCTGGCCAGAGACCGCGATTCCCGCCTTCTATCACCAGGTCGAGGACAGTTATATTCCCTACCTGGAAGAGCAGCTGGCGGTGGCCGGCCAGAGCCTGCTGACCGGTATCCCGGTGCTCGACCGCGAGTCGTGGAACTATTACAACAGCATCATCACCCTGAACGGGGAACGCGGGTTCTACAACAAGCAGCACCTGGTCGCATTCGGTGAATACCTGCCGTTGCGCTGGCTGATCGGCAACACGCTGGATGCGCTGGCCGTGCCGAATGCCGATTTCACCCCGGGCGGCGCTGACCAGCCGCTGCTGGAGGCCGCCGGTTACCCGGTCGGCACGTCCATCTGCTTCGAGGTGGCGTTCGCACGCCTGATCAATAACACCCTCCCGGCCGCGGCCTTCCTCGTCAACGTCAGCAACGACGGCTGGTTCGGCCGTTCGCTGGCGCCGTTCCAGCACCTCGAGCTTGCGCGCGTGCGCGCGAAGGAAACCGGCCGCGCCCTGCTGCGCGCCACCAATACCGGTATCTCCGCGATTATCAACCACGACGGTTCCGTGCAGGCCAGGAGCCCGCAGTTCGAGCAGGCCGTGGTAACAGGGGAGATCGTGCCGCGTTCCGGCGCCACGCCCTACGTGCGTTTCGGCGACTGGCCGGTGCTGGTGATTGCTGTTATTTGCCTGTTGATTGCGCGGGTCAGATATAAACACCAGCTCGCGCAAAGCCGCCAGGGCGCAAAGAATAAAAGATAAAAAAACGCCACAGAGAACACAGAGAAAAACAAATACCTATGGCCAATAAAAACACTGTCATTCTTGCGCACGACTGCAGGGATGCAGGAGGGAGAGCACCAAAAGTAAGCGCCTTTAGGCGGCGCATGGAGCAGTTGCCGAAAGCCGCCAAGGCGCAAAGAATAAAAGATAAAATAAACGCCACAGAGGACACAGAGAAAAATTATTGCTTGATAAGCTTCTCGTCGGGCGATCACTGTGGGAGCGGATCGCATCCGCGAATACTCGTCGCTGTAAAACAATCCTCGCAGGAGCGCCTTGCAGGAGCAATTAATTGTTGTCATTCCCGCGCAGGCGGGGACGGGAATGACAGTGATACTTCTGGCCATAGGTATTTGTTTTTCTCTGTGTCCTCTGTGGCGTTTTTTCTTTTATCTTTTTTGCGCAAGTATCAGTTTGCTGGCACGTCCCTACTGAAAATCAAACACCCGGATCTTCGCTACCAGCGGTTTCAGGGTCTCCTTCACCAGTTGGACGTGCAGCGGGTGGACCAGGTAATCGTCCATGTCAGACCGGTTGGTGAAGCTCACAATCAGGGCCACGTCGAAGCTGCTGTCGACGATGGCGCGTTCACTGGTGATGGCGCTACCGCTTTTCAGTGACAGGACACCC
>JABDRC010000076.1 GCA_013041945.1 Halobacteria archaeon | reverse complement strand
CGGCACTGGGCTGGGATGTTGAGGTGTTCTTCACTTTCTATGGCCTGCTGTTGCTGAAGAAAGACATCGATGCCGAGGTCAGCCCGCTGGGCAACCCGGCCATGCCGATGAAGATGCCGTTCGGGCCACAGTGGTTCCAGGACTTTTCGTGGCCGATGCCGAACCTGGTCATGGCCGGTATCCCGGGATTCGAGAAGGTGGCCACCGGCCTGATGAAGAAGACCTTCAAGAACAAGGGCGTGGCCAGTGTCGAAGAACTGCGTTCACTGTGCATCGAAGCCGATGTGAAGATGGTTGCCTGCCAGATGACCGTGGATGTGTTCGGCTTCGATTCCAGCGAATTCATTCCCGAGGTGACGGACTACGTGGGCGCCACCTCCTTCCTGCCGGTGGCGCAGAAATCCGACGTCTGCCTGTTTATCTGAACATGGCAAACCGGTAAGCCGGCCTGTCTGAACGACTGCAAGGGCGTGCAACTGCACGCCCTTGTTGCTTTGTGATGAATCGTGTCTGATCATGCTGGTCCCTGTTGTCTCCGGCGCCGTGATCTCCAATACCATGCAGTCTCTGTTTCCACCGCTTGAGCCCCGGCAAACCTGTACCGTCCCGGTCGAAGACGGGCACAGCCTGTACGTGGAAGAATGCGGCAACCCGGACGGCCTGCCGGCAGTGTTTGTGCATGGTGGTCCGGGTGCGGGCTGCGAGCTGTATCACCGCCGGTTTTTCGATCCCGAACGGTACCGTATTGTACTGTTCGACCAGCGTGGTTGCGGACGGTCCACGCCACACGCCAGCCTGCAGGGTAATAACACGCAGGCACTGGTTGCCGATATGGAAATCATCCGCGAACGACTCGGCATCGATCGCTGGCTTGTGTTCGGTGGTTCCTGGGGATCGACGCTGGGACTGGTGTACGCCGAAACCCATCCGCACAGGGTGCTGGCCCTGGTGCTGCGTGGCATCTTCCTGTGCCGCCCCCGTGATATTCACTGGTTTTACCAGGATGGCGCATCGTATCTGCTGCCCGATTACTGGCAGGACTATCTCGCCGTGGTCGCGCCGGACGAGCGCGATGACATGGTCAGTGCCTATTACCGGCGACTGACGGGTGCTGACGAGAGCGCCATGCTGGCGGCCGCGCAGGCCTGGTCGCTGTGGGAGGGCAGGGCATCGACCCTCCTGCCCAGGTCATCGGTTGTCGATCACTTCGCCGGTCCGAAGACGGCGCTCAGCCTTGCCCGGATCGAATGTCACTATTTTATGCACGACAGCTTCCTGGCCGAAAACCAGATACTCGACCGGGCAGGCCGCCTGCGCGATATTCCCGGTGTTATCGTGCACGGGCGCTACGATGTGGTGTGTCCGCTGGAACAGGCCTGGGCACTGCATCGCGCATGGCCGCAAGCCCGCCTCGAAGTAATCGCCGATGCGGGTCATTCAGCGACCGAGCCCGGTACCGTGGACGCCCTGGTCAGGGCGACCGGCGAATTTGCGCAGCGGTTCGGATGATTGGCCTGCTGCAGCGAGTCACGCACGCCAGCGTGGATGTCGAGGGTCGGCGCATAGCGTCGATCGGTCACGGTCTGCTGGTGCTGGTCGGTGTCCAGCGTGGCGACAGCGAGCGCGAACTCGAGCGACTGCTCGAGCGCCTGCTGGGCTACCGCGTATTTCCGGATGAGCAGGACAGGATGAACCGGGATGTACGCCAGGCCGCAGGCGGCCTGTTGCTGGTGCCGCAGTTTACGCTGGCGGCGGACACGCGCAGCGGTACGCGCCCGGGTTTTTCCACCGCCGCCACGCCGGACGAGGGGCGCCGCCTGTTCGAGCTCATGGTGGAGCGGGCCAGGGCCCGGCATGATCCCGTTGCGGCCGGCCGTTTTGGTGCCGATATGCAGGTGGCGCTGGTCAACGACGGGCCGGTGACATTCAGTCTCGAGGTGCGCCCGGCCGGGGACTGAAAATGACGGGTTTGCAGGGCGCCCTAAACTGTTACTATATTGTTACTTCATGATTTTTAACGGAACACGGTGATGTCAGAACGACAGGCTGCAGTACAGCGCGATACACTCGAAACGCAGATCGGTGTGTCGGTCAATCTCGATGGCAGTGGCAAGGGTGTGTTCGAGACCGGCCTGCCGTTTCTCGAGCACATGCTCGACCAGGTGGCACGTCACGGGATGATGGATATCGAGGTCAGGGCGACCGGCGATCTGCACATCGATGCGCATCACACGGTTGAGGATATCGGCATCACGCTCGGCCAGGCGATCGGCCAGGCCCTGGCCGACAAGCGCGGTATCCGTCGCTATGGACATGCCTACGTCCCGCTGGACGAGGCATTGTCACGCGTGGTGATCGATTTCTCCGGGCGGCCGGGACTCGAGTACCACGCCAGTTTTCCGCGTGCGCGCATCGGCGATTTCGACGTGGACCTGTTGCACGAATTTTTTCAGGGCTTCAGCAACCACGCCCTGGTGACAATGCACATCGATTGTCTGCGCGGTGACAATGCACATCACATTGCCGAAACGATTTTCAAGGCCTTCGGACGTGCCATGCGCATGGCACTCGAAGCCGATACCGCCATGGGTGACAGGCTGCCCTCGACCAAGGGGAGCCTCTGACACCGCACGAACCGGACTGAACCGTTATGTCCTCGATTGCAATCATCGACTATGGCATGGGCAACCTGCATTCCATTGCCAAGGCCTTTGAACATGTTGCCGGCAGGGAGCGCGTCGTCGTCAGCAGCGAGCACGATGTGATTCGTGCGGCAGACCGCGTGGTGTTTCCCGGCGTGGGCGCGATTCGCGACTGCATCGCGGAACTGCGCCGCACCGGACTGGACGACCTCATTCGCGAGCTGGTCGCAAGCCGGCCGCTGCTCGGTGTCTGCCTGGGCCTGCAGGCACTGTTCGATGTGAGCGAGGAAAACGACGGGACAGATTGCCTCGGCATTCTGCCGGGCAGTGTGGTGCGTTTCCCGAGAGGGATGCAGGACAGTGACAGTGGCGAACACCTCAAGATACCCCACATGGGCTGGAACAGGGTCGTGCAGACACGCGAGCATGCCATGTGGGCGGACATACCCTCCGGCACCCGCTTCTACTTCGTTCACAGCTACCATGCCGTACCTTCCAGAGAGTCCGATGTGGCGGGCACGACAGGATATGGCCGCGACTTCGCCTCGGTGGTTGCCCGTGACAACCTGTTTGCCGTGCAGTTTCATCCGGAGAAAAGCCAGCATGCCGGTCTGCAGCTGCTGGCGAACTTTGTTGCCTGGAATGGAGAGTCCTGACCGATGCTAGTGATACCTGCAATTGATCTGAAAGATGGCCGCTGCGTGCGCTTGCGCCAGGGTCGCATGGAAGACGAAACCGTGTTTGGCGACGACCCGGTCGAGGTGGCAGGCCGCTGGGTCGATGCCGGTGCACGACGCCTGCACATGGTGGATCTTAACGGCGCATTCGAGGGCAAGCCGGTGAATGCCGCTGCCATCAAGGCGGTTGCCGAGGCCTACCCCGAACTGCCCATACAGGCCGGTGGCGGCATCCGGGACGAGGAGACGGTGCAGGCATATCTGGATGCCGGCGTGCAGTTCGTCATTATCGGCACGCGGGCCGTGAGTACGCCGCATTTCGTCAATGACCTGTGTGTGGAGTTTCCCGGCCATATCATCGTCGGCCTCGATGCAAAGGACGGCAAGGTCGCGATCGACGGCTGGTCCAAGCTGTCCAACCACTCGGTCATCGACCTGGCGCAGCGCTTCGAACAGGACGGCGTGGAGGCTATCGTGTTCACTGATATCGGGCGTGACGGCATGATGAGCGGCGTCAATCTCGATTCCACGGTCGAACTGGCGCAGGCGATCCATATCCCGGTGGTCGCTTCCGGCGGCATTACCAATATCGATGATATACGCGCGCTGTGCGAAGTGGCGGATGAGGGCATCATGGGTGCAATCACCGGGCGGGCCATTTACGAAGGTACGCTGGAGCTGACCGAGGCGCAGAAGCTTGCGGACGAATTGTGCGCCGGTGACGCGCAGGACTGAGCATGGGGCTGGCGAAACGCATCATTCCCTGCCTGGATGTCGATGCCGGGCGCGTCGTGAAGGGCGTGCAGTTCGTCGATATTCGCGATGCAGGCGACCCGGTCGAGGTGGCGCGGCGTTACGACGAGCAGGGTGCTGACGAGCTGACCTTTCTCGATATCACCGCCAGCTCCGACCAGCGCGAAACCATGGTCCACGTGGTGGAGCAGGTGGCCGGCGAGGTATTTATCCCGCTGACGGTCGGCGGTGGTATTCGCGAGGTAGCCGATATCCGGCGCATGCTGAACGCCGGTGCCGACAAGGTCGGGATCAATACCGCCGCGGTCTTTAATCCGGAATTCGTGAAGGAAGCCGCACAACGCTTCGGATCGCAGTGTATCGTGGTAGCCATCGATGCAAAGCGGACCAGTGGCGAGCACGAGCCGCCGGCATGGGAGATCTACACCCACGGCGGCCGCAAGCCGACCGGTATCGATACCGTCGAGTGGGCGCAGCGCATGACGGATTACGGCGCCGGCGAAATTTTGCTGACCAGCATGGATCGTGACGGTACACGCGATGGATTCGACCTGGAACTGACCCGCACCGTAAGCGATGCCGTCGATGTGCCGGTGATTGCCTCCGGCGGTGTCGGTACGCTGCAGCACCTGGCGGAGGGCGTGACCGGGGGTCGGGCAGATGCGGTGCTGGCGGCCAGCATCTTTCACTTTGGCGAACATACGGTGGGCGAAGCCAAGCAGTACATGGCAAAGCAGGGCATCGAAGTGCGGTTGTAGATATCGTAATCAACGCGCACAGGCACTTCGCGCCTGTGCGATGAAAAGAAAGTAATCAGACATGAGCAACGAAGACTGGCTGGAAGAAATCAAATGGACCGCTGACGGGCTGGTCCCGGCGATCGCGCAGGATGCGGAAGACGGGCGTATCCTGATGATGGCATGGATGAACCGCGAGGCCCTGCAGCTGACGGCGAGCACGGGCAAGGCGGTCTACTGGTCGCGTTCCCGCGGCAAACTATGGCGCAAGGGCGAGGAGTCCGGCCACCAGCAACGGGTCAGTGAAATCAGGCTGGACTGCGATAACGACGTGATCGTGCTGCAGGTGGAGCAGGCCGGTGGCATCGCCTGCCACACCGGACGGCGCAGCTGTTTTTACCAGCGCCTGGATAATGAACGCTGGGTCGCCGTTGACCCGGTACTGAAAGATCCGCAACGGATTTACAGCAAGTAGTTTCTGCTGGAAGGCAAATTATGAGCGATACACTGGAAAAACTGGCGGCTGTCATCGATGCGCGCAAGGCTGCGGACCCCGGCAGTTCCTACGTGGCCGGGCTGTTCGACAAGGGCATGAACAGCATACTCAAGAAGATCGGCGAGGAGGCCGCTGAAACCATAGTGGCCGCAAAAGAGCCTGACGATGAGCAGCTGGTGCACGAAACGGCCGACCTGTGGTTTCACACCCTGGTGATGCTGGCCGCACGCGGGCTGGGGCCGGAGGCCGTACTGGCCGAGCTGGAGCGTCGTTTCGGGACGTCCGGTATCGAGGAAAAGGCCGCGCGCGGTAAATAGGTATAAACTGTTTCTGTGTTGACACAGGTGGAGTAGATAGATGGGAATTAGTATCTGGCAATTACTGATCATTCTCGCGATCGTGCTGGTTCTGTTCGGCGCCAAGCGCCTGAAGAATGTCGGTTCCGATCTCGGCGGCGCCATCAAGGGTTTCAAGAAGGCGATGCACGAGGGCGAGGATGAGACTGACAAGAGCCTGGAAGACAAGGAGGGCGGTCGTGTCATCGACGGCGAAGTCACCAGCAAGGACAAGGACAAGGCCTGACGCTGACTGAACGGGGTACAACGACAGTACCGTCCCGCCATGTTCGATATCGGTTTCTCGGAAATCATTTTTATCATGGTGATCGCCCTGCTGGTGGTCGGTCCCGAACGGCTGCCGCGTATTGCGCGCACCGCCGGTCTCTGGGTCGGCAAGATGCGCGGTTTTGTTTCGTCGGTGAAGGCCGATATCGACCGTGAACTGGCGACCGACGAGTTGCGCAAGGCGCTGGATAAACAGGCTGCGGTACCCGAGCTCGAGGAACTGATCGACGAGGTTACCGGAGACCCGCTCAAGGCCGGTGAACGCAATATCGATGGGCCGGCTGCCGGGAAGCCCGCTGAAAACCTGAAGCAAGGCACACCAGATGAGCCTGACGGGCAAACAGAAAAAGACAGCTGACGCTGTGGAAGATACCGAGCAGCCGCTGATTTCGCACCTGGTCGAGCTGCGCGATCGCCTGTTGCGCATCGTGCTCGCCGTTGCCGTGGTGTTCATGGTGCTGATTCCGTTTTCGAACACCCTGTTTACCCGCCTGTCCGGTCCATTGCTGGTGCACATGCCGGAAGGTGCCAGCATGATCGCCATCGAGGTGGCATCACCGTTCCTGATTCCCTTCAAGCTGACGCTGTTCCTCGCGGTGTTTATCTGTATTCCGTTTCTGCTCTACCAGCTGTGGTCGTTTATCGCACCGGGGCTTTATCGGCATGAGCGTCGGCTGGTCATGCCGCTGCTGGTTTCGAGTACTTTCCTGTTTTATGCCGGTGCGGCGTTCGCATATTTCGTCGTCTTCCCGCTGGTCTTCGCGTTCTTTACCAGTACTGCACCGGAAGGCGTGTCGGTGATGACCGACATCAGCCGCTATCTCGATTTTGTCCTGACCCTGTTCTTTGCCTTTGGTGCGGCCTTCGAAGTGCCGATCGTGACGGTGCTGCTGGTATGGACCGGCATGACCACGCGCGAGGGGCTGCGCAAAAAACGCCCGTATATCATCGTCGGTGCGTTCGTGATCGGCATGCTGCTGACGCCGCCCGATATCATTTCACAGACCCTGCTGGCCGTGCCGATGTGGATCCTGTTCGAACTGGGCGTGGTGTTTTCCGCGTGGTTCGAGCGCGAGCGTGATGAGGACGGGGATGAAGAACAGTTCCAGCCGCTCAGCGGGAAGGAAATGGACGAGGAACTGGACCGGATCGAGGCAGGCGAAAAGGATCAGTAATCCGGCGTGCTGCGCACGTCACCCGCCGGAGATTTTCTTTAATTCCGGTGCCGGGGTCTGGCTGTATTCCACCGGCTCGCCGTACAGGCCGATCTCGATGGGTAACGGCTTGGCGATTGCATAGCCCTGCGCGTAATCGATACCGATCTTCCTGACGGCCTCCAGGGTCTGTTCATCCTCGACGAATTCCGCAATCGTCCTGATATTCATGCTGTGCCCGATCTGATTGATCGCCTCGACCATGGCCAGGTCGGTCTTGTCGTGAACCATGTTTGTCACGAAGCAGCCATCCAGCTTGAGATAGTCCACTGCCAGGTTTTTCAGGTAGCCGAAGGAGCTCAGCCCGACACCGAAATCATCGAGTGCGAAACGGCAGCCCATGGCGCGCAGTTTCGAGATCAGGCTCGATGCGTTGGACAGGTTGGCGATAACCGCCGTTTCCGTGATCTCGAAGCACAGCAGCTCCGGCGCGACGCCACTGTTGCGTATTTCGGTTACCAGGAATTCCATGAAGCGCTCGTCTGACAGGGACTGGCCGGACAGGTTGATGCAGCATGCACTCACGTGGTCCCTGATGCGCTGCTTGTCCAGGGCCAGCATGCGGAAGGTGTTCGTGACGACCCAGCGGTCGATCGCCGGCATCAACTGGTAGCGCTCCGCGGAGGCGATGAATGAACCCGGACCGACGATCCGGTTATAGTCGTCCAGCATCCTGATCAGCACCTCGCCATGCGTGGTGTTCACCTCGCCCGGTTCGCGTGTCAGCTTGGCGATTGGCTGGAAGAACAGCCGGAAGCGGTCTTCCTCCAGCACGTTCTGGATACGCTGCACCCACTGCATCTGGCCATGGCGTTCGGCAACTGCCTCGTCATTCTGTTCGTAGATATGTACACGGTTGCGGCCCTGCTCCTTGGCGATATAACAGGCGGAGTCCGCTGCACTCAGGATATCCGACAATGTGCCGCAGTCCTGGTCAATCGGTACCAGGCCGATACAGACACCGATGCGGAAAGAGTTGTTGTCCCATACGAAACGGAAGTCTTCCACGATCTTGCGCAGCGATTCGACCACTTCGGTCGCGTTCTCGATCGAGCAGCCCTCCAGCAGGATGCCGAACTCGTCACCGCCAAGCCGCGCCAGCGTGTCCGCCTCGCGCAGTTCCATGCGCAGCCTGATCGTCAGCTGCTTGAGCAGTTCATCGCCCGCGATGTGGCCGCTGGTGTCGTTTACTACCTTGAAGTTGTCCAGGTCGAGATAGCACAGCGCGTGGCGGTTGTTTTCCTCGCGTGCGTCGTTGATCGCCTGCTTCAGCCTGCTTTCGAATTCACGGCGGTTGAGCAGGCCGGTCAGCGAGTCATGCGTCGCCTGGTAGGACATCTTTTTCGCCAGACCGCGCAGCTCAGTGACGTCGTGGAACACGAGCACGACGCCTGTGATGTCGGCGTTCGCATCGCGAATCGGCGAGGCATTGACCTCGACCGATGTTGGCTGGTCGCGGTAGCGATGAATGAGCAGCAGGTGGCCGGTGAGCATAATGCTCTTGCCCTGTTCCAGGCACTGGCTGGCCGGGTTCGGCGGCTCCTCCTGGTATTTCTCATCGAACAGCCTGAAGACCTTGTGCATGGGCTTGCCGCGTGCATCCTCGAGTTTCCAGCCGGTCGACAGTTCCGCGACGGTGTTCATGTACTCGACATTGCCGTTCATGTCAGTCGTGATAACGCCGTCGCCGATCGAGCCCAGTGTGACCTCGGCGCGCTCTTTCTCCTTCTGCAGCGCCTCCCTGGCCAAATTCAGTGCGGTGGTGTCGCGGATGGTGCCCTCGATGCCGACCGGATTGGCCTGGTTGTCATAGCGGTAATGCGAGTTTTCTGAAACCCAGATATGGGTGCCGTTCTTGTGCACGAGGCGGGTCTCGAAGTGCTGCAGGCGGCCGGAGTGGATGTTCAATGCGTGCTTGAGCTGGGCATGATCGCCGGCATTCAGGTAGAACTCCTTGATGTTCCTGTCAACGACCTCGTGCGAGTCATAGCCCAGCAGTTGCCTGATGGAGGGTGTCGCCCACTGGATGATGCCGTCGAGGTCGGTCTGGTAAATCGTATCCTGCATGCTTTCGAAGATTGCACTCATGCGCTGTTCTGATGCCCGGATACGCTCCTCGGCCAGCTGTCGCTCTTTTATCTGTTCCTGCAGCTGCTCGTTCATGCGCTCGGCATATTTCTGGGCGTTTTCCGCAGTCTCGCGTGTACTGATCAGGTTCGTGATGAGCTCGGTGTTGTGCGTACCGAGTCCGATGGTGTTGATCTGCACCTTGCGTACGGCACTGGATGCGCCGAGCATGAGGTAGAGGAATATGGCATTCAGACCGGCCATCGCATACTGCACCGTGCCACCCTCGTAAATGAACCACGCAGTGATCGGCAGCAGTGCGGGTATTACAAAGGCCGACAGCGTGCGCGGGGAGAACTGCATGGATGTAAAGGCGGTCAGTGACATACCGGCGAGCACAACCATGGCGAATATCTGGTGCAGCAGACCGCTGTAGACAGCGGACAATACACCGAACCATCCCCAGCACGCACCGGACAGCAGGGAGCCGACGATGTACTGCCTGCCCCAGACATTGACTTCGTCGCGCCGTTCCCAGGAATTGCTGGCAGAAACAAACAGTGAGCGGATGCCGACGGTCGACACCACGGCAAACACCCAGCCGAGCAGGAGGGCGTGCGGGACGTGGTTCCAGAAGACGATCACGACGATGGCGGCAACCAGCACGCTGGTGCTCATTTCCGACTGCACCTGCTGCTGGCGCAGCTGGATCTGGTCGGCACGGTACTGCCAGCGGTTCATGGAGCGATGCTCGTGAAATCCGCCTTTACCGGTGCGTGGCTTCTGACTGGCCGGTTGACTGTTGTTGTCCGGATTATCGTGCATCCACCATCGCCTGTTGCTGTCAGTTGAATATCAATCGAGGTGCGGATAATTCCGGGCACACACTCGAGTGGCGACAAGGTATGTTCGCCTATCAGGTTGAATCGGGTGGCGGGACGTAAACTTTAGTTATTGGTATGTCATAATTTCCTTGGCATTCAGGAGATTAGCCTGCATCAGGACGCCCCGGAAGCAGTCGTTACGCGCGCGGATATTATTAATGCGTTGTAATCCAGAAAGTTATCCGGACTGCTGCGGCCATCGTGCCGACTGGCCGGTGCGGTCGGCTTGATTGTGGGTCAGTCACTGCCACAGCTGCCCTTTGGTACACTATGGGGCAGTCAGCCAGGACGGTAGCATGGTGTCAGGATACCGGGTCGTCTGCCTGCGGAATATATAACTAACTGAAATAAAATATAAAATGAATAACCCGTTCACCGGACAACCGCGGTCATATGCATGGCTTGTCAGCCTGCTCCTGCTGGCAGGCACCCCGCCCGCTGCCGCTGATTTCGATCTGCGCATGCAAACGGACCTGGGCGCCCTCGATATCCGGATGCTGGACTCGGTTGCACCGCTGACGGTCGCCAATTTCATGAATTACGTCGATCGCGGCGATTATGACGGAACGTTTATCCACCGAAGTGTGTCGGGATTCGTCATTCAGGGCGGCGGGTATACCTTCGATAATACACTCGGGACTTTTTTCAGTGGCGGAACCACGCACATACCCGAGGATCCACCGGTTGTTAACGAGTTCAACCTGTCGAATCTGCGTGCAACTCTCGCCATGGCCAAGCTGGGCAGCAACCCGGACAGCGCCACCAGTGAATTCTTTTTTAACCTGGCTGACAATTCGGCAAATCTCGATGCCCAGAATGGCGGCTTCACGGTGTTTGCACAGGTGCAGGGCACCGGTATGACCGTGGTCGATGACATTGCCGCCCTGCCGATTTGTCCGGATGTCGCACCATCATTCATCTGCAGTGCCGCCTTTGCCAGCCAGGTACCCCTGGCAGATACTTCCGGCACCTTTGATAACAGCACCCTGGTCAATATGTATGTGGGTGCCGACAACGACGGTGACGGCGCCATCGACCGGCTCGAGGACGCGGCACCCGTTGGCGGGGACGCCAACAACGATATGCTGCAGGACAGTACGCAGGCGCATGTTGCCGGATACCCGGTGGAAGGGGGTGAATTCGTGGTGGTGGAGTCGAATGCGGCGAATCCGCTGGCAGCACTTGCTCACATGGATGCCTCGTTCAACCGGGCCAACCCGGCGGGGACTTACGAACTGCTGACGCTGGCGCAGAGCAGCGGCATGAGTATCACGCGCGGCTATGCCGGGTTCAACGTCACAGGACTGGCACCGGGCGGCGCGACAACGGTCACGGTGACACTGCCAGCCGGCGATGCACCGGATACATTTTTCAATTATGGCCCGACGCCCTCGAATCAGACGCCGCACTGGTATGTCTTCGACTTTGACGGTACCACCGGTGCGCAGATTGCCGGCAATGTCCTGACACTGCATTTTGTTGACGGCTTGCGCGGTGATGCCGATCTCGACGCCAGCAACGGTTTGATAACGGGGACCCCCGGTGGCGCCGGGCTGCTGCCTGCAGACCTGGACGGCGTGTCGGATGTCGTTGAAGACGGCGCACTCAACGGCGACGGCAACAGTGACGGCACAGACGACAAGCTTCAGGACAATGTGGCATCACTGCCCGACATCAACGCCAACTACGTGACCATGGAGGCCTTGCAACCCGGGCATACACTGCATTATGTCGAGTCACTCGACGGTTCGACGCTGGGTCTGGGGACGGCAGGACCACCCCTGCTGGCAGGGAATAATTTCGAAAACGGCTTCTTTGAAATGCACGTGGCAAATGTTGCGGTGGGTGGTTCGGCGGAGATCAGGATTATCCTGCCGCCGGGTAGTGCGCCTGACAGCTATTTCATGTTTGGTCCCGAGCCGGGCAATGCGACAGACCACTGGTATCTGTTTGACTTTGATGCGGCAAGCGGCACCGGTGCAGTCATCAACGGCAACGAGGTTATCCTGCACCTGGTCGACGGAGGCCGTGGAGATGCCGATCTCGTGGCAAACGGTATTATTGCAGATCCGGGTGGCCCGGCAGTCAGGGTTGCCATCGCGGGTCCAAAGGGCAGCAGTGGATGCGCACTGCTGCACGTGGACAGTGGGCCATTACAGGCGGGTGCCTGGTGGCTGATATTGCTGCTGGGTATGGGGTATGCGGGCAGGCGCAGCTGCCGCCGGTAAGTACCCGGTTGGAGATGGTGGGCCCGCCAGGACTCGAACCTGGGACCAAGGGATTCACTGGATCCCGGCATTTCTGCCAGGGGTGGACTATCTCATCGCCCTCATCCGATGATTGTTAGGGCGCGGGACGCTCTAGCCTGTAATCAAGGACACTGAAGTCCCCAGGTAGTCTCTGCACCTTCCGGGAGTGTACTCCCGGCTTGGCTCAGGGTTGCCATCAGCCGAACTGCTATGGGTTCCCTGAATTCATCCCGTTCATTTCATACCTTTCGGCATGAACGCACCATTTTGATGAGTCCCCTGCTCTAACCAACTGAGCTACAGGCCCGAAGGCAGACATTCTAGCAACATTTCTACCTGGATAAAGAAAAATAAACAGATTATGAGTTTTTACATAAACAAAATATAATATTTTAATGCTGACTTGTTTGAACTGTAATAAAACGCTTACCGGCAGGCAGAAAAAGTACTGTTCGAGGCAATGCAAAAATATTGTCAGTAATCAAAGATTGCAGAGTTATGAGGCTCAACAGGCGAGAGGAAGAAAACGCAAGCTAGCGCTGATCAGGATTAAGGGTATGCATTGTGAAGAATGTGGTTACAACAGGAATTATGCTGCCCTTGAGTTTCACCACTTAAACCCATTGGCGAAGGCTTTCCAGCTAGACCTGAGGTCACTCTCGAACAGAAAATGGGAAGCAATTCTGGCGGAGATGCAGAAGTGCGTTCTGCTGTGTTCAAATTGCCACGCAGAAATACATAATCCTGATTGCAAATTATAAGATCATCCCCATGCATGGGGATAGCCTGGCTAGCTTCAATTAATCAATCATTCAACTTCCAGGAAACTGCGCAGCGGCTCCGAGCGCGTCGGGTGGCGCAGTTTGCGCAGGGCCTTGGCCTCGATCTGGCGGATGCGTTCGCGCGTGACGTCGAATTGCTTGCCGACCTCTTCCAGCGTGTGGTCGGTATTCATGTCGATACCGAAGCGCATGCGCAGCACCTTGGCCTCACGCGGCGTCAAACCCGAGAGTACTCCCTGGGTCGCTTCCCGCAGGCCTTCCATCGAGGCCGAGTCGATCGGCGAATCGATGTTCTGATCCTCGATGAAGTCGCCCAGATGCGAATCCTCGTCATCACCGATCGGCGTTTCCATGGAAATCGGTTCCTTGGCGATCTTCAGCACCTTGCGCACCTTGTCTTCCGGCATATCCATGCGCTCGGCCAGTTCTTCCGGTGTCGGTTCGCGTCCGATCTCCTGCAGCATCTGGCGCGAGATGCGGTTCAGCTTGTTGATGGTCTCGATCATGTGCACCGGGATACGTATGGTGCGCGCCTGGTCCGCGATGGAACGTGTGATCGCCTGGCGGATCCACCAGGTCGCATAGGTCGAGAACTTGTAGCCGCGGCGGTATTCGAACTTGTCGACCGCCTTCATCAGGCCGATGTTGCCTTCCTGGATCAGGTCCAGGAACTGCAGGCCGCGATTGGTGTATTTCTTCGCGATGGAGATCACCAGGCGCAGGTTGGCCTCGACCATCTCCTTCTTCGCCCGGCGGGCCTTGGCCTCGCCGATGGACATGGTGCGATTGATGTCCTTCAGCACGGCGATGGTCAGGCGCGATTCCCGTTCCAGGCGCCCCAGCCGCTCCTGCACCGCCTTGATCTCGGGCGCGTATTCCTTCAACGCCGGCACCCACTTCTGCTTTCCACGCAGGATCGGCGTCAACCACCTCGGGTTGGCCTCGTTTTCCGTGAATGACTTCAGGAACACCGATTTCGGCATCTTGGCCTGCATCACGGCCATCTGCAGGATCATGCGCTCCAGGTCGCGGGTCTGCGACACAGTGTAGCGCAGGCGATCGACCAGGTGGTCCACCATCTTGGCCGGGTACTTGATGCGCAGGAAGATGT
>JABDRC010000073.1 GCA_013041945.1 Halobacteria archaeon | reverse complement strand
ACCGGCAGTTCCGTGCCCGCGACCCGGGCTGATGATTCTGCATTACCTGGAGATACTGGATGAACAGTAAAAAGCAATACGTTTATGCATTCGAGGATGGCGACGGCAGCAACAAGATTCTGCTGGGTGGAAAGGGTGCCAATTTGTGCGAAATGACCCAGATCGGCATCAATGTGCCACCCGGCTTCGTTATCACGACAGAGGCCTGCCTGTACTACCTGGATAGTGCAGACCGCGAAATGCCAGCCGGCGTCATGGACGAGGTCCGTGCACAGATGCAGGCACTCGAGAGTAAAACCGGCAAGACCTTTGGCGGGCGCGAGAACCCCCTGCTGATATCGGTACGCTCCGGTTCCGCCATGTCAATGCCGGGCATGATGGATACCATTCTCAACCTCGGGCTGAACATCGACACCCTGAAGGCCCTGATTGCACAGACCGGCAACGAGCGCTTTGGCTGGGATGCCTATCGCCGGTTTATTCAGCTGTTCGGCAAGGTCGCACTGGGGGTATCGGACGAGGCCTTCGACGCCGAATTCGAATCAGTGAAGACGAAGGCCGGCGCCAAAGAGGACGTTGCACTCACGGCCCGCGACCTGCGCGAAATCTCCGACCGGTTTCTGGAAGTGGTCGAGCAGGAAACCGGCAATCCCTTCCCGGATGACCCGATGGAGCAACTGGAGATCGCCATCAAGGCGGTATTCGGTTCCTGGACGGGCAAGCGCGCGGTCGACTACCGGCGTGAGTTCAACATCACTCCGGACATGGCCAATGGCACCGCGGTCAACCTCTGCACCATGGTATTCGGCAACCTGGGCGAGGATTGCGCAACCGGGGTGGGCTTTACCCGCTACCCGGATACCGGCGAAAACAGGCTGTTCGGTGAGTACCTGGTGAACGCCCAGGGTGAAGACGTGGTGGCCGGTATCCGCACGCCCAGGCCGATCGACATGATGCAGGAGGAAATGCCGGAGATGTACGCGGAGCTGCAGACCCTGCGCGAACGGCTGGAGTCGCACTACCGGGAGGTACAGGACTTCGAGTTCACCATCGAGAGGGGGCGTTTCTACTGCCTGCAAACCCGCAACGGCAAGATGAATGCCATGGCCCTGATCCGCACCTCGGTGGACATGGCTCGCGAGGATCTGATCAATCAGCAGCAGGCGCTGCTGCGTATCCAGCCCGACATGCTGGAACAGCTGCTCTTTCCGCGGCTGGATCCCGCCACCCGGCATGCACCGGTGGCCCGTGGCCTGTCTGCATCGCCCGGCGCGGCGGTGGGACACGCCGTGTTCGACGCCGATCGTGCCGAACAGCAGGGGCATGTCGGACAGCGCGTCATCCTGGTGCGCGAGGAGACCAAGCCCGAGGACATCCACGGATTTTTTGCCTCGCAGGGCATACTGACGGCCCGTGGCGGCAAGACCTCGCACGCGGCGGTGGTAGCCCGCGGCATGGGCAAACCCTGTGTCGCCGGCGCCGAGGGCATTCATGTCGATGTCCAGATGCGCAAGGCCTTTGTCGGCGACCACACCATCAGCGAGGGCGACCTCATTACCATCGACGGCACCACCGGCGATGTCTATCTCGGTGAAGTGCCGATGATCGAGGCCGAATTCACCTCGGAGCTGGAAACCCTGCTGGGCTGGGCTGATGAAACCGCCCGCCTCCGGGTCATGGCAAATGCCGATACGCCACAGGATGCCGAACGGGCACTCAAGTACGGCGCCATGGGCATCGGCCTGTGTCGTACCGAACGCATGTTCAACGATTCGGAAAGACTCCCTGTGGTTATCGAAATGATCGTTGCGGAAACGACCGAGGACCGGCAGGAAGCACTGAACAAGCTGCTGCCGATCCAGCGCGAGGACTTCAAGGGGATTTTCAAGGCCATGGCGCCGCGACCGGTGACCATCCGCCTGCTGGATCCGCCCATCCACGAATTCCTGCCGTCCGAGCAGCAGCTGGTGGCGGAACTCGGAATGCTGCGACACCTGAAGGATACCGTGACGGGCATGACCATCCTGTCCGATGCCGTGCGATTCATGCACAGCGGCCAGGAACAGCCCGTCGTCGAGCGCCTGACGGATCCGCGCCTGGTCGAGGAAACACTGGAGAAAAAGGAAACCATGCTGAAGAAGGTGCGCGCCCTGTACGAGGTCAACCCGATGCTGGGTCACCGCGGTGTGCGCCTGGGACTCTCCTTCCCGGAGATCTATTCCATGCAGATCTCCGCCATCCTGGAAGCCGCAGCCGAATGCCACCAGGAGGGCTTTGACGTTCACCCGGAAATCATGGTGCCGCAGGTGTGTACCTCGCAGGAACTGATGCGGGTCAAGAGCTATGTCGATAACGTGCAGGAGATTGTCGAGGACAAGTACGGCATGAAGGTCGACTTCAAGTTCGGCTCCATGATGGAGGTCGTGCGTTCCTGCATGCGGGCCGGCAGTCTGGCCGTGGAGGCCGAGTTCTTCTCATTCGGCACCAATGACCTGACCCAGGCGACGTTCTCGTTCTCGCGCGAGGATGCCGAGAACAAGTTCCTGCCAATGTATAACGAACGCGGTGTACTGCAGGACAATCCGTTCGAGGTGCTGGATATCAAGGGTGTGGGCAAGCTGATGGAACTGGCCGTCGGCTGGGGGCGCGAGACACGCCCGGGCATGAAGATGGGTATCTGCGGCGAACACGGCGGACATCCCGCCTCGATCCGCTTCTGCCACGACATCGGGCTGAGCTATGTCTCCTGCTCGGGACCGCGCGTACCGGTGGCAAGACTGGCCGCGGCTCACGCGTCCCTGACCGGCGCAGATTAAGCCGCCGGTACACAGGTGCTGTAGCTTCCAGCCACTTCGCCGTACCGGTTACTGTCCGGACACCCCCGGACAGTAACCGGTCTCACTTGTCCAGACTACCATGGCGGGGAAAGGTCGGTATCCAATATTCCAGTCAGCCCGCTGGTCCGAGTACAGCCAGAACACCATATTCACACTTTTTATGGAAAGATCCCGCATACCGCCATGCTCGGGTTAAGGGGTCCGGTCAGAGACGGCAAACAGGACTAAAGGGGACAGAACGGCCAACTTCAGTCATTCCCTCGAAGGCGGGAATCCAGTCATCCATCTTTCGGGAGGTCTTGAACCGGCTGCCAGAACCAGACCTTCCCTGTGAAACCAGGTATGTATAGACAAGCACCCATTTCAGGCACTTATAGGCACCAACCGATCAGGGTGGAGAGGGTGCTGGCTCTGGAGCAGACAGAACCACATATGGATTAATTTTTGCTGCTACCACAGCGATTACTGGTTTTGGCATTTCATTCAGAGGTGAAGGTATTGCTTCTGCTGCCTGTCTGCCTGCCAGATGACAGAGATCTTCGCCCGGTTTAATGCTGAACACCAACGGTATTATAAAAACTGCATGGCCAACACCCAAATCGTGCATAGCATTGACTTCAAATGCATCAATTACACGCTTGTTGTTCATATCAAGAGTTACTGTAGAAGCAACCTCTCTATCAGTATCCCCATAGAAACCCTCTGCTATTCCTTCAACAAAAGATGATTCAACATCAATCTGTTGATGGTATGAAATAACCAGATAATCAATTCCAAGAGCATTGATAATTTGCATGTACCGGTCTTCGAGGAGAAGTCCCAAGCTCATTGTGTCTATAGTATTACCGACTGATTTCCAAAACACATCAGTAGAAATAATGGCTGGGTCTTCTATTACTTCACGCATTCCTGTGACAATACATTCAACATTGGCAATTTCATTCTCTCTACCAAATCGTGAAGTAGCGGTTACATCTTTACTTGTTACTGAGGTATATCGTTCAACTTTTTCTATTCCGCGCTCCAATACAACTCGTTTTGTCAATATAAGATTATTTATTCGAGAAGCATCAGATTGTTCATGATCTAAGTCATGTATAGTTAACGGAGCTTTATTAGTGCATCCGCAAAGCATATATCCAATGCAAGTAATTAATATTAAATGGCTGGTACCGATCATGGCATCATGATATCAAGATATATCTTGGCGCATATATCTATATACCAGATGTTTGACATGCAAAGGGGCATGGCCACATGTGCATCACAGGTCGTTCTTAGGCCTTAAAGTGAAGGGGGCATAAGCAACGACTAAACGACAGGAACGGGTCGGAGGCGAACACCCTGCTAATTTACTTAGGAATTCAGCCTGGAGCTTCCGCTTCCGGCCAGAATACGGCCTTCCCTGTTGTGCCGGGAAAGTCATGGATACTCCAATTATTGCCGTACCGCATTACATCGAGAGGCTTTTCCATGGCACGGCCTTGTTCTTGCACTTCATACTGAAGTAGCACCAATCCTCAAGTCTGAGCGCTGTGAACCGGCCGCCGTTAGCACAGCCTGTATCTAGCGGAATCACGCCAGTGGTACCCTTGGCCGGCTTAGTGACTGCAAGTTTCGCCCAGTGCCCAAAGAGAATGCGCATCTGTTTGCTGGCACGGTGCGGAATCTCGAACCAGGGCCGCGAGCGTTTTTTCTTAGCCGAGGCTGTTCGTCGTTTTCCCGACAGATCGATCCGGCCGCTGTAATCGCACCAGCGCAGCTGTGTAAAGCAATCGGTAATAAAACGAAGGCGTTCCCAGTCCTCCAGGTCTTCCCGCCAGCGTAGCGGCCCATCTCCGGCAAGATGAGGGAACAGGTCCTCGTAACCAGAATTCTGCAATATAGTCTCAAGCTCGCGGGCGCATTGTCTGGCTGTATCCAGATCCCACTGGGGAGGAAGCCCGGCATGTATCATTGTAAAATCGAGCATCTCGCTGTGTTGTAGAACCGGTTGATGTCGCAACCAGAACAGGAGCTCTTCGCAGTCGGGAGCGTCGAGGATCTCGGTGATCGTGTCCTTCTTGCGTATCTTAAACGTCCCGGCAGCCGCAGCCAGGAGATACAGATCATGGTTACCGAGTACGCTGATGGCGGCGTTGCCGAGACCGCGCACGAAGCGCAATATTTCCAGTGAGTTGGGCCCTCTGTTGACAAGATCTCCTGTAAACCAGATACGGTCGATATCTGGATCGAAGTCAAGCTTCTCCAGTAACCTCAACAGATCATCGAAGCAGCCCTGTACGTCGCCGATGGCATAGGTGGAAGGCACTATTTACGTCGACCCTCCCTGATTCTGCAGATCGAGATTCGTGTTTCGGCCTGTCAGCTTTTTCGTGTAATCCACCGCTCCCCCTCTTCGGTCCGGGTAACTATATACGCAAGCCGGTTGGTACTTACAAATTGGCGGGCACAAATGATACTAATTAGAAATACTTAAACTGTGGTGAGTTTTGATATGACCTGAAAGATTGGAGACGGTCATCCGACTAATTTACTCGGGTATTTGAGCAGAAACTTCCGGGTTCGGCGGCGGACACCCGACTGTCTTGCTCAGGTATTCGACTTTGTAGTTCCGAGATCGGCCAGGTCCGGACCTTGGCTTGCTTACGCGACCGCGAACCCTCCAGGCTAGGCCAGTGCCCCACAGTCGGATTGGTTTCCAGTTCAGTGTTCGCGAACCACTGCCGTACCGTCTGCCCCATCACTTCCTCGGTGATGATCGGGTCGCGGCCACCCAGGATGATCTTGACCCGCGTCTTGCAGCCCTCTACCTCGCTGACCAGGTTGGTGTTCGTCCAAGCCTCCAAGTAGTCGGTTATCGCCTGCTTGGTGGCAGTCGACACGGACATCTCGACCATCGCGTTACGCCACGCTGCGCTCAAGCGCTCTCCCGTGGCAATGTTGAAGATGGTTCCCCGATTCTCCGGATTCTCGGCTGCGCCTGAAAACAGCGCCAGCGTGTCTCCCTCGAGCGGTGCACCGCTGACCGGCACGGGGTTGAGCAAGACGACGCTCTTCACCCGATCCGCGTGCTTGCCCGCCAGGTATTGGGCCGCGTGGCCACCCATCGAGTTGCCCAGCAAGTGGAACTCGTCCCATCCCTGGGAATCGGCGATGGCAAGCGCGTCGCCCGCCATCTCTTTGATGGTGTGCTGCCCTTCTATCTCCCGCGAGCTGCCGTACCCACGAAAGTCCACGAACCCGTAAGTGAACGCGGCTGAATCCAGGTAGGGGAACATCGGTTTGAACGTCGAATGGTCAGCCAACCATGTATGGAGCGCAATTATTCTCGTCGGCCCGGTGCCTACCAGCTCATGTCCGATCATTACGGCCCTCCTTTTCGTCGCACAGTACGATCATATCATTGTCAAGAGGCGGTTGATGACGTCCGCGGTACGCGATCTCCCACCCTCGTGGCGCATTAACCGTAGAATCTCTCTCCGAGCGGATAGCGTCGTTGACCAGCGTCACGTGGAACACGACGTCCTGACCCGCGAAGGCCCGGCCGCACTTGAGATACTCCTTGAACTCGCGCTGCACAAACGCCAGTAAACCACGGCCCTGCTCCGCCCGCAGCGCCGCAAAGAGCGGGTAGTAATGCTCGACTATCTGATAAAGCAGCGTGCCTTCGGGGCGACGGCGGCAGTAACCGACGCCAATACCCGTTTCCACATCCGCTGACACCTACGCCACGGTTCGCGTCCTTGCGGCCGTGCTGGCAACCGCCTGATGACACGAAGCCTAAGCCCATGAGGTCAGGCGCGCAGTGCACACATCTGGCTGAAACGCCTAGAAGCGAAGACGAGTCGTCGGTCAATCGCGAACGACCGGACTGGGTCGTAGTGATCTTGCCCCAGTAAAACGGACAGTTGGTTAGTGACTGGTCGTCATCATCTCATAAGCGAGCGGGGCCTGCTGATCCAGATGCGAGTGCCGTTTAGAGAATTCTTATATAGAATCAGTCCCCTGGTCCGTTAAACCGGCGCCACACCAAATATACGTCATTCGCCTGATGTCAACGAGCGGCAGATTGGTCCTGTAATGTGGTTATTCAATTACAACTATTAAATCGTTGCGCCACGGGAAATAATGAGGATGAAACAGGCTGCGATAAAGGGTCTGGCTCATCCTTCGTTCCAGGGAGACGTTAAAAACAGTTAACTTGCGAGCCTGAATAACATGCTTCATATAAATACCCGCATATGGGTCTATGGCTTTTTTCTTGCAATAGGCTCCGTACTCTTATTTCTGGGTGGCCCGGATTATTACTCATCCAGATCATTCAAGAATTTCTGGGATGTCGGTCATATTTTCTATTTCGCGCTATTGGCCGGGCTGTTATCCCGATGGGGTCCTGTCTTCCGAATGTCACTTGTGTGGCAGTGGACCATTATTC
>JABDRC010000071.1 GCA_013041945.1 Halobacteria archaeon | reverse complement strand
GCACTGGTACGCGGCCATCGAGCTGGGCGGCAACAGCGCCACCCTGGCCAGGATGTCGTTTGCGGTCTCCCCCGCCCTGCTCGGCTGGCTGGCGATACTGCTGTCTCATCCCTACGGCATGGCGCTGGTGATTACCGGCCTGCTGATGACCTGCGTCGCCGATGGCCGCTGGCGTGCGACCAGCCGGCCCTGGTACCGGCAGCTTCGGCAGCGGCTCACACTGATTGCAACGGCAAGCATGACGGCTGCCGTATTTTCACAACTGTGAGGCGCAGTATGTCCGGGCAGACCGGCACAGGACTGTTTGCAAGGGAAAGCATGCAGTTCGATCCGGAGGCTGCAACACGACTTCAGCATTCATGCACACCCCTGTATCAGCCGGCAGGTGTGTCTAAATCCCTGTCCCCAGTCCCTGCAGCTCGGAAATTCGCTCCAGGCCGCCCGTCCCCGGGCTGACCAGATTTCCACTTCGACCTGCCGGGCACAGGAGCCCGGTGGTCGCAAATAAACGCTGTTATATCTTCTGGAATTGATCTGCGTCATTGCCCGCGACATCAATTACCTATGTAATCCAAAACTGCATAATTTAATTAATCTCTTTCAAAGACTACATTGTCACTGCAAATTTACGTTTATATAACCAATACATAGAGTTAATAAACATACAAGAAACTGACAGGGGAACAACAAGTGAAAATTCCACGGATTGTAAACTTCATCGCCGGTCTGGTCCTGGGCGTCTCGATCATGACCCCGGTACAGGCCCTCACCTGGACAGAACGCCATACCTTCGATATTGGCGACGTGCAGGGCGACTTCCAGGGCAAAACCTTTGGCGGCACGACGACGTCGGACGGCAACATACCGGCTGATAACTCCATTCTTTGCGGTGCCCCTGGTGCAGTGGGCTGTCCGCCCGGGGTCTCCAAGATCACGGATACCAAACTGTACGGAAAGAACAATCCGCTCGACCTGTACCCGATCGACAGCGAGTTCGGCTATGACATCATCGACTTCCTCGGCGCGGCCCAGAAAACCCGCGACGATGACTACGCGGAAGGCTTTATCGGCGACGTTCCCCCGGCCTATTTCCCAACCTTCGCGACTATCGACGGGGTTGACATCCAGTTTAATGAAGCAGTAGGTCAGAAATATCCGCCCATCACCGGCGGTGTCGCCATTTCCAACGCAGCTACCGATACCTACAAGGTCAAGCCGCCAATCGGCACCTGGTGCCGCGGCCTGGGTGGCAACTCGGTGAAATGCGAGACCGAGCACTACTCGGTCATGGAGCACATCCTGAGCTGCCATGAGGTCATCCCCTATTTCAACTTCGACTTTACCAACAACAGGCAGGCGGTCCTCAATGAGGGCTCTGTCGAGATCCCTGCACTGGCCTCGTACGATTGCGCCGATGCCGGCCTTGACGACCTCGCGCTGATCCTGGTCGGAGGCGTTCCTGGTGCTCAGCTGGTCGATGGCACACCCTGTGACCAGGTTGTTGGTGACGTGCCCAACTGCCAGATGCTCCCCAATGACAAGACCGACGTCAACAACAATCTCGCACTGACAGACGACTATTCGGTGCAGCTGAAGGATGACGGCAAGGCCCTGTATGGCTGGGGCACCATTCACAAGCGCCCCAACGACGTGCGCCTGTATGCCAGCATTCCGTTGCCGATGGAATGGAAGGACCCGAACAACAACTTCGTCATTACCAAAGCCAAGCTGGTGGTCCGTCACCACGTCACCAACAACCCGAACGACCAGCTCCGCCCGGAGGATCTCGAGAACGAGGCCGCCACAGGACGCAAGCCCTCCTACCGGATCATAGGCACGATCGGTGGTACCGACGAGGTATGGTTGTCCACCAAGTCCTGCTACGAGGGTGACAGTGACCTGATCGATACCGAGGACGGCAATGTTGATCCGACCTTCCTGGGTGTCGGCACCACCTTCAAGGATGCCTTTTACGCCATTACCACGAGTCCGCCATCGTCCAACGTGCCGACCAACAGTGATCTGCCCTATCCGCTCTCATCAGACCTGAGGGGTGGGCTCACCAATGCCTGGTTCACCACCGTCGACCGCGCGCCGTTCGAGTGGTCCTATGATGCGGACCCGGATCCGACCAACCAGGACTTTGTCGGTAGCTGGCTTGAGAATAACACCCTGGGCACCCTGGTCTCCGGTCCGCGCTGGCGCCTGCGGCCGAACAAGTACGGCCAGGACCTGCCGGGCCTGGAAATCGCCATCGAACCAGCGCTTGGCATGGGCACAGATGGCGCAGACTGCTATGCCCCGCCATTTGAATCGGCGCTGATCAAATACCCGGTGGGTGAGCCAACCATCACCGAGATCAACCTGCTCGACTGGGATACGGCCAAGGGCCCCTCGCCGCTGCAGTTCAGCAAAGGCTGGGTCGATATCACCCAGAACGGTTTCATCACTCAGGCCGGCACGAATAATGGCGTGCCTTACACGACCAACGGCCTGCCGATGTCGGATGACTTTGACCTCGCCGTGTACATCAAGGGCGATCGCAAACCGACGGCCGTGTACGACGCCTACCTCGAGATTGACTACGACGTGGCAATCACCGTGCCGGACATCGTGGGTCAATCAGAGGCCAATGCCATTGCAATTCTGGCACCTGATCTTTTCCTGAACGTCACAGGCACCGACTGCAGTGACACATATCCTGCTACGGCCGGTATTGTCATCGCACAGGATCCACAAGCAGGTGATCCTGCCGTCGCGGGTGATACAGTGGACGTGACACTCTCGGATGGAACAGCCTGCACGCCTGGCACTGCCGTTGTGCCGGTTCTTCCAGCTTGTGAAACGGTGCTTAACGCCACCAATGCGATTACAGGTGTTGGTCTGACGGTAAATCCGGTCAACACAACCCAGCCCGACGCCTGCCCTGCCGGGACGGTTATCAGTACCGTACCGACGGGTGGCACGACCGTTGCCGCTGGCAGTCAGGTGACGCTGGTTGTCTCAACCGGCCCGGTCCCCGCATCGGACGTCAGCGTGGCATGGACAGCAGCCCCACCCGCGACTGCGGCGATAAGAACCCCATATACCATCCAGTGGAACGTCACCAATGATGCCAGTGCGTCGGCCCCGGCTACGGGTACCGTGACCCTCACCGGTGTGGACACCGTGTGGGGCATCTCCAACGTGAACGTCACCAGGAGCTTCACCAACCTGGCACCGGGGGCCATACAGTCTTTCTCCAAGTCGGGAAGGTTCTCGGGTTTCCCCACGACGATTGATTGGACTCTGGAAGCCACCGTGAATGGTGTAGTTGTCGACACCCTGACCGCCACCACCGTGGTGCAGTAATTCCGGACTGCCGGAAACAGCCGGGGCTCCTCCACTGAGGATTCCCGGCGGCAACACCAGGGAGGAAGCCGTGTGCTTCCTCCTTTTTTGTCACACGCCAAAAAGCGGGTGTACTACGCCCCGGACTGCCGTTACGGGTGATGCCCGCTCGCTGCAGACAAGAGGAGGTGATGATGCGATCGCTACTGATCATGTTTCTGTCCACGCTGGTGGGCGCCGGCCCTGCTTTCGCCGGTGATGCAGAGCAGGCGGTTACCGCCGCGACGGCATCCGCGTACCCGCAACCGGCCGGCAAGGGTCCGGGATCGGGGCACAGCTACCGGCAAGGCACGGGCGGGCCCGGCCAGGGCTCACCGAATTACCGGGGCGGTACAGACGCTCAACCTGCACCGCCCGCTGAATCCCCGACGTCCGCGGAAACGGACGATACCCAATCCGCACCGGTCGTCGACTCTACGAAAACTGAAGCAACGGATGATACCCAACCGGTGCCGGTCATCGACTCCGCAGCCGGCAAGATTGCGATTGACGCGTCACCCGGCCCGGGCCCGTATGGCAATCCTCCACGACCCGGCTATCCGTACTATAGAGACAGCGGCTATCCGTACTCCGGTGGGCGGGGTCGCGGTTATGGCCGCTACCAGCGCGGATACGGCACTGGCTATCCGGGCTATCGCGGTCTCGGCGGCGGACGCTACCCCCATCACCGCCAGTTTGGCAACCCACCCCTGTATCCGGCACAACCCGCCGCAGGCGTACCGTCGGCAGACACCGAATAAAACGGCCTGACACCGGAATACATCACGTATGTTTGCGCCTGTTCGAAGCTTCGCACTCCACCTGACGCTGTGCATGCTGGCCTGGCAGACCAGTGCACTGGCAGAGCCGCGCGCCGACCTGTTCGATGCCGCACGCCGTGGAGACGTACAGGCCCTGCAGCAGCAGCTGGCACAGGGTGCCAACGCGGACCAGCCGGACGCGAGTGGAAAAACGCCGCTGATACTGGCCGCAGCACTGGGCCGCACGGACATCGTCAGGGTCCTGCTGAAGCATGGCGTCAGTACCGCGACCGCCGACAGGGCTGGCCAGACGGCGCTGATGCTCGCCGCACGCGGTGGTCATGGCAGGGTGGTCGAGGCACTGCTGGCGGCCGACACGGCGACCGACCCGACGGACAAGGACGGCATGACCGCCCTGCACTGGACCGCCATGCGCGGCCACCATGACGTGGCCGCCGCACTGGTCGGCAAGGGCGCTGACGTGAATGCGCTGAACCGCGCCGGTGCCACTCCCCTGCACTTCGCCGTCGCCCGTCGCGACAG
>JABDRC010000067.1 GCA_013041945.1 Halobacteria archaeon | reverse complement strand
TGGCGATCTGACCGGCGCCTATAATTTCCGCACTCGCAAGTTCGACAACGGGAC
Source organism: Halobacteria archaeon (assembly GCA_013041945.1). Classification (GTDB taxonomy): domain Bacteria; phylum Pseudomonadota; class Gammaproteobacteria; order UBA9214; family UBA9214; genus UBA9214. The sequence continues at coordinate 3,390 of JABDRC010000067.1, read as the reverse complement.
TGACCCGTACGGATGGTATGAAGAGGATTTGTAGATATTGATTAGCGCTTCGCTCCTTTAGATACAACAGCCTTGCCAATACTTCCACCTTGACGCCCCGCATCTTGAGCTGGGCGCCCGAATTCACTCTGAACCGTATTTAGTGATCGCCCGATATGCATCCCTGCCCAAGCCATCATCCCACTCCACAACAGCGGCAAGCCCAAATACAGGCTGGTCGTGATCATATTAAGCAGTAAGCGTTTGATATCATGTTCGCCGGGATTAGCAAAGATCTGCAGGAAGACATTCACGTCTGGGTACATGGACAGAATGAGGTTCTGATCAACCCACAGAGCCAGATACCAGAGCACACTCCAGAATTTAATGGTGAAGATGGCCATTGCACCGACAACCATCATGGATATCGAGTAGCGCGACAACACCACAACCATTGGAAGTAAGGCATAGATACCGAGCAGAAGCACCGCCTGCACCATCGGCAATGCCTGGAGGACGGCGGTCATGGTGACCGAAAACAGCGCCGATGCGGCCAACACACCGCCCGATGCCAATCCACCTTTAGCAACATTCTCTACCGTACTCAGCACCCCTGTGCTTCCGGTATTGTGAGCCACGAGGTCATTGTTAGACCACGACGGCGGTGAATTCGTCAGAACGGTCTTGGCGACCGCATCATTTTGTTGCTCACTGGCCAGAGCTGGGGCAACGGCAACAACCAAACCAGAAAATCCTGCCGAGGTGGCGTCAGCCTCGTTGATCAGATTTTCCCGTAAACCAATCGAGCTGTCTTCCCACCACTGTTTACAATAGGGCTTGCCCCAGGTGGGTGGAAACGCCGCATCGTATTCAGTGTCGCGCACCGCATTAAAAGCCCAGCCGGCAATCTGTGTCGTCGGACGCAGTGTGTCGTAGTAGCCGGGCGTATTGCGATAGACATGGGAGCCCATCCAGTCCGGATCATCGGGACCATAGGTTGTCAGCAAAGCATTGATCGCTGCGGTTGATGGACGCTCAGCCTGGTACTTTGAGCGTGCCGGGATGTGGCACTGGCTAAAGAAGTCGCTGACCTCTTGGCGGAGTCGCGGATCAGCAATGGTGGCCAACCGTGCTTGTTGCTCATAGGTGCGCATATCCGCCGCACTCGGAAGACCCTCAACCACCGCATGATTGAATCCGGAGGTCATCGAGAGCACCGCATACCACCACACAGGGATATTCACCGTAGCCGACGACCCAGTAAACCCGCTGGAACCATAGGTGCTTTGGGGCGCAGCAATGGTCGCCGTTGGTGGAGCTGGATCAATCAGTGTTGGTGGTGGAGTGTAGTTGAGTGCAACCGCATTGAGCGGTGTCAATGCAGCTGGTTGCCCGGCCAGCACGACAACCAGCAAGGCAATAAACATCTCCAGCTCCATACGGCGCAGAGACAACCCGGTAACGGTACCAAATTCTCCGCCCTCAGCCGGTTCACGCCAATTATCGATCAAGATGCCGAGGAAAGGCAAGAACACGATGCCGGTACCGAGCAAGACATCCCAGAGAATGCCATAGAAAGTCCAACCGAATAACGTTGTAAAGAGCTCAAGATAGCTGTCGACGGTCATACCCTACCCCCCTGCAGCAAGGCCAATACCTGACCGAGCAGGTTCTGGCCCAATACCAGTTCGATCACGACAAGCCAGGTCACAATGCGCCAGCGCAGTGCGAGCATCATCGTTGCCTGTGCTTTATCGATTCGCCCCCAGCGATGGAGGCTGTTTGTCACGAATGGCCAGGCCATAGCGACCAACGCGATCAGAAATAATCGGATCCCTGTAAAGACCGGCTTCAAGGAGTCGACCTGAGCCTGTATCTCACTGACCGAGGATGTCTTAACCGAATACCAGAGAATACCGCCCATACCCAGCGTCAAGGCGAACGCCAGCAGTGTCAGCAAGAATAACCAGCGTCGGCGCAAAACAAGCCCGCTATGGAACACGGCCATTGCTCATTGGACGAGGATCGATCGTGGGTACCCGTGGAGTATTAAGTGATGTCTGGCGTCTCGCAGCAGCACGCTGGAGCAGTGTCGCGATCGTGTCGGAGACCACTTCCTTGCGTACCCGCGTCTCGAACAGGAGATTCTCGATCTCCTTGTCTAGCTCAACGATAGATATATCTGCATGCTCTCGGGCCACTTCGGTGGCATAGACCTCCGGCACCTGCCGACCGGACAGCAGCAGACGGCGGGCATACAGTGCCTTTTCCACCGTGCGGGCAGTACTGATCTCCGAAACCAGTCGTCCCATGATGAGACTTTGCTCGGAGGCCGGCATCTCGCGGATCGCCTCGATGACCTGGCGCGTGATGGCCACACCGGGAGCTGTTATGTTGTCCAGGTTAGCCAGTGTCAGGGGCGTTGCACCACTGACCAGATTCTGTATTTCTACGGTGACAGCAGTCGCTTCCTGATTCAATTTTGGTAATAGACCGGTGCCGGGAATCGCGTCCTTTCGGCAGGTATCACAAGTGGTCACTATATTCTCGCCCACTACATCGACGACCCAGTTGCGGGCATCAGTGGGTGTTGCCCACACCTGCGTCAAGCGTGTAGCCGAGGCTGGCGGCACAGGCCCCGTCATCGTGATCGGCCGGTTCATATTGATGTTGTACCCTGCCTTGACGATATCGCCAGTGAATTCCAGGACGGGCTGGCCAGCACCCCCCGCTTGACCACCGACCCAGGGAATACCGCTATCACCATTCGATGATTCGACGGCGTCCTTTGCCGTGACTGCATCATTGCCACCAACCCCCATCTGAACTTTCCAGTCATTACCTTTAGACAGCGTAATAAGATCGGCATAGGGGTTCTTGCCCTGCGCAATCTCAGCCTCCATCTGCTCACAAGACTTGGTGGCCAGCTGCATGGTCTCCTCCGCCTGCAGCAGAGCATTCTGGAACATGTCGTAGAGACCGGGATTGGCCCGCTGCAGAATCAGGGCCGGGAGCGAGGCAATCGCGGCACTGGCCGCGGCTGTCATTGCATTGAGCATGTTGTCGACCCCGGCACCGATGTCGTTCAGCGTGTTCGTCACGGCAGCCACGGGATCGAACTTACCGCAACTGTAGCCCAATCCCAGTTGTGCGGAACCACCCAGGGTCACCGACACGACGGACGGGTTCGCGGGTACCGACACCGGTTCTGCGCCGCCAATCTCGTAGTACCAGAGGCTGTCTTCCGTCGGACCTTTGGTGACGGCCTGTGCATTATTCAAGCCCAGCAATCCGATCAAGAGGCAGGCAGTAAGCCGCCGATACCGGCAGGTTTGAGAGAAGTTTGCGTTCATGGTGGATAGGCCATCCAGTCGATAGAAAACAGAAACCACTGGCCGCGCCGCCGGCAGC
>JABDRC010000066.1 GCA_013041945.1 Halobacteria archaeon | reverse complement strand
ATCCGGGTGATCTGCAACCGAACAGCGGAATCATGCCGCTGGTTGCAGAAGGCGATAGCGCTCAGGGTTTCGTGATTGTGGACGGTGCCCCGGTGCTCGCTCTTGAGGGTGAGTTTGAGTGAGACACGTTCTGACCGAACGCCAATATTTGGTGTTGGAGGATTAAAAAAGGTAAAAAAGGTGCCGGAGGGATTTATCATAACCATTAGTAAAAGTGGTTAAATAAAAATCCCTCCGGCACCTTTTCCTCGGCACCTTTTCCTTGCAAACCATCGACCAGCCAGTACCAGTTGAAGGTGGATTCCACCGCAATGCCTTGAGCGTCAGTGATAAATCGTTGTTTATCCGCTTAGCAAACACCCGCTTGTCCTCTTCGTCGATCAGAATCACAACGTGGTTGTTTGAATGTAAATCAATTCCGCAGTAATGTGTCATGTCAGTCTCCTCTGCTTTGTTGAGCAACCAGTGTAACAACTGGTTGCGAGGAGGCTGGCTAGAGGATTATCAGACCTTACAATTTCATGGAAAACGTAAGGCCTGATCCCCACTGTGCTGTCATCGCCCTGCCGACAGGTTACGGCTTATGGGTACCCCCTGTTCGGCCGCTACCCTGATCACTCCGGGCTTGCAAATTATTGGGCTGGCATTATGATAGCTGGACTCATTTTAAGGATGACGGATAAATGTTGACAACCAACCACCTTCTCCGCATTGCAGCTGCTGCGATACTCGTCGGCCTTGGCGGCCCAGTGGCGGCTGACCATCCTTCCCTGTCGGTACTGGGCGGCCCGGCCGGGGCTGTGACTACGATCACTGCCCTGCCGCTGGAGCGCGGAGACTGGAGTGTCGGGTTGCGTGTCGAGTATCTCGATGTCGAGCCTTTCTCGGATGCGACGCTGCTGGATCTGGGTGCCAGGGATGAGGACGTGCACAGCATCGACTCGCTGTCGCGTCTGTCGCTGGGCGCCGCCTATGGCGTGAGCAGGAACCTGACACTGGGCATCACCCTGCCTTACGTCAGTCGCAAGAACATACGCGAGGCGCATCACGGAACGGGCGGTGGTCCCATCGAGGTCGAATCCCTTGGCGACTCAGAGGGACTGGGCGACGGGTCGCTGTACGGGCTCTACCGCTGGCACGAGCGCGGCGACGGACGGCAGCATTCGGCGCTGGTATTCGGCGTCAAGATGCCTACCGGCAAGAGCGACATACACTCGCCCGAGGGCGAACTGCTTGAGCTCGAACTGCAGCCGGGCTCCGATTCCTGGGATCCCTTCGCGGGGCTCGCTTTCACCTGGCTGCAACAACGCTCGTCCATCGACGCCAGTTTCGTCTACCGCTTGTCAACGGAGGGCACGCAGAACACCACGCTCGGCGATGTCTTTGCTTACAACGCCGCCTATTCATTCCGTGTCAGACCTGCACCGGACCATGGCCATGCACACGGTGGCGATCAGCCGCACAGCCACACGGCATTCGATTTGATGCTGGAACTCAATGGCGAGTGGCGCGACAAGGACGAGGTCGCGGGCACTAGCAAGTCGAATACCGGGGGTAACCTGATCTTCCTGTCACCCGGCCTGCGCTATAAGTTCGCAGGTGCCTGGGTGGCATCACTGTCTGTCGGTGTACCGGTGGTTAAAGACCTTAACGGATTTCAGACTGAACCGGAGTACCGCATCATCGGCGGGATTAGTGTGGGTCTGTAAGGCGATTGACAGTGTCACTCGATTAATTACAGGCGCCAGGGACGAGATACCAGGGACCAGGGAAATCAAAGACGCTGGATTACAGGACACATCCATATCCTGCCGTTACTTCACCCATGAACCATGGAATTGGCATAAGCTGTACCTCATCCGTACTACACAGTAAGCTTATTTTTGTTGTGCAATTAAATAAATATACTGTCCCCAGATAGCCAACGTCTGATGTAGCCATTACACAAAACCGTTTGCTTCCTAAAGGGCATTGATTCATCATTTCAGCCGCGATGAACCTTTAAAGACCTGGCACGCTCTGCTTTTCGGCTGGCATCGTCAGAGAACAATAACACAGGGAGGGATTCACTATGTCATTCACCAATAACGTTCTTTCTCATGC
>JABDRC010000059.1 GCA_013041945.1 Halobacteria archaeon | reverse complement strand
CGGCCATCGGCTTCCTGGCGCTGACCGGTATCGTCGTCAACGATTCACTGATCCTGGTAAGTTTTGCCAAGCGCATGCGCGGCGAGGGCATGGCGCGCGAAGAGGCAATGCTGGAGGCCGGTCGCGTGCGCGTGCGCCCGATCATGCTGACCAGCATTACCACCTTCCTCGGGATCTCACCGTTGATCTTTTTCGCCACCGGGCAGACGGCGTTCCTTTCGCCGATGGCCGTAAGCCTCGGTTTCGGCCTGTTGTTCGCTACCGGCATTATCCTGATCGTGATTCCCTGCATGTACCTGATCGCCGATGACATGCGGGAGTGGAGCTGCGCGCGGATGCGGTTAATTTTTCCACCTGCGGAAGAAGTGTAACAGCGGGATTATTTATCAATAACACCTTGTGGGAAATAGTACAGGTGAATAAAGCAAGGTAAACACCACAGAGTACACAGAGCACACAGAGATAAATACCAGCTCTGTCTATTGCACTTTTTCACTTCGATGCATGGCTGCGCTTGAGGGGTAAAAGCCCCAATCGTTTTTCTCTGTGTGCTCTGTGCTCTCTGTGGCGAATCTTTTCCGACGAATCGAGGAAATTTTCCGTGGCATGAACGAATTATCGGGAGTAGTATTCCAGTATCGATTAGATATTTCGAAAGTGCGGACAAAACCATTGCCCGATCGTCTCGACGCCCTCAAACGCTGGCTGGAATCCGAGCTGGAATTCCGCGACTACACCATCAATCCCGCATCGAGCGATGCCAGTTTCCGGCGCTATTTTCGGGTGGTGCACGATGGCGAGAATTTCATCGTCATGGATGCGCCGCCGGAACGGGAGGACTCTCGCCCCTTTGTCAGCGTCTCGCGGCTGTTCTTCGATGCCGGCCTGAATGTCCCCGAGGTGATCGATGCCGACCTCGACCGGGGATACCTGCTGCTGTCTGACCTGGGCAGCGAGCTATACCTCGATGCGCTCGATGAGAATACCTGCGAACGCCTGAACGCCGATGCGCTTGCGGCGCTGGCCGTTATCCAGACCTGTGCAACCGGTGATCTGCCGCTGTACGATCGCGCACTGCTGCTGAACGAGATGGAACTGTTCCGGGAGTGGCTGGTCGGCAGGCATCTGGGCATCTCGTTGACGGATTCGCAGCATGAGATGCTCGATGATGTATTTGCCCTGCTGGCGGATAATGCGCTGGCGCAGCCAAAGGTTTGTGTACACCGCGATTACCATTCACGCAACCTGATGGTGACGCGGCGGAACAATCCCGGCATCCTCGATTTCCAGGACGCGGTGCTCGGGCCGGTCACCTACGATCTCGTCTCGCTGCTGCGTGATTGCTATATCAAATGGCCGCAGGAGCAGGTGGAGGAGTGGGCGCTGGGTTACCAGCAGCTTGCGCTGCAGTCCGGTATCCTGCACGGTGAGCATGACGACCCCGAACTGTTCCTGCGCTGGTTCGACCTGATGGGCGTGCAGCGCCACCTCAAGGCGGCCGGGATCTTCGCCCGTCTGAATCACCGCGATGGCAAGTCCGGCTATCTGCACGACATCCCGCGCACACTGTCGTATATCACCGATCTGGAAGGCCGGCACCCTGACCTTGCGGCCCTGTGTATTTTCATCGAAAGCGAGGTGCTCGCATCGCTGTGACGGGGCGGCGACCGCAGTTGGCAGAAATGTCAATGTAATGGCCGCCTGCGCAAACTGCCCGGGCAGGTCTGCAAATGGAAGCATGACCGCCGCGCGTGGCCGAATCACGGACACTTGCCTGACCGTTTGTGTTTACCCTGGCGCCATGCCTCGGGGGGCCGCACCAGTTGCAGCAATCCTGTCTTCGCGCAGTTCTGCGCAATCATGATGTGCTGGTCGAGCGGGTATACCGGAAATCGTTCCTGCATCTCTTTCGGGGTGAATATCTCTTCCTGCGCGCCGGGCCACTTGAATATGCCGGCTGCCGGCAAGTTGTTATCGGGACCGGCGAGCAGTTATTATCCCGGCTGTTATCAAGCCGCTATCAAGATCCGGGCCTTATGAAAAAACAGGCATTTCCCTGGATTGCCCTGAGCCTGGGGCTGCTGGTCATGGTCACCCTGCTGGGTGCGGGTGCACTGCGGCCGGCGGAAGAATACGGTTTGCCGCTGTTGACCATGTTGATCGTTGACGAATTCGGTTTTTTCCTGACCGCTATCGGCGCGGGGGTCGGTATCAGCGCCCTGTTGAAACAGGGGATCCGTGCCAGCCTGCTGGTCACTACCGTGGCCTGCGGCCTGCTGGCCGCCGGTTTCCTGTTCCTCGGCCTGCGCCTGTGGCCGGGGGGGTTTCCCGTCCTGTAAGCCGCGTCGTGCAAGTCGGCCTGCCTGTCCTGTATTCTTTCCGGCGCTGTCCCTATGCCATGCGGGCGCGCATGGCGATTCGCGCCAGCGGGCTGATGGTCGAGTTGCGCGAGGTGCTCCTGAAAGAGATGCCGGCGGCATTGCTCGCCTGTTCGCCCAAAGGCACTGTCCCGGTGCTGGTCTTGCCGGATGACAAGGTGATCGATGAGAGCCGCGACATCATGGAGTGGGCCCTGTCACAATCCGATCCGGAGGGCTGGCTGCCCGCGGCTGGCGCGGCGCGGGCCGGGGTAAGCGCGCTGCTGGACGAGAATGACGATGTCTTCAAGGCCGCCCTCGACCGCTACAAATACGCCGTACGCTACCCGGAGCATCCGGCGGAGCATTACCGTGCACAGGGCGAGCGGTTCCTGCGAAAGCTGGAGCAGCGACTTGTTCTGTGTGCCAGCCTGACGGGTGAACAGGCGGGCCTGGCCGATATCGGGATCTTGCCCTTCGTTCGCCAGTTCGCCTTTGTCGACAAGGCCTGGTTCGACGCGGCCCCGTATCCGCAGCTGCAGCGCTGGCTTGCGCGCCTGCTTGATTCAGACCACTTTACCGGTGTGATGCAGAAGTACCCGCAGTGGCATGAGGGGGATGAGGTGACGGTCTTTCCCTAGAATATTTCCTGCAGGAGCGCCCTGCAGGTGCACAAACAGATTGTCATTCCCGCGAAAGCGGGAATCCAGTGGCAAACATTCACTCGTCGGCCAGATTATTATCTGATTAGAACAGTGCGCAAAATACCTGAATTATTCTAGTCAGCAGCAATGGTAATTTATGGGCTGGATTCCCGCCTGCGCGGGAATGACGGGAGAGGGGTTCTCCAGCTTTTGTTCTCTCTGTGTTCTCTGTGATCTCTGTGGCGATTCGTTACTTGGTTCGCGTCCTGGCGGCTGTGCGCCAGCAGTCATGACTGGAATAGATGTCGATCCGGGCATCTCATATATAATTGAATCCATGACCGCTCCGGTGCTCTTCTCCATCGTCGAATCCCCTGCGCACCGCGATTTTTCCGCGTTGTACCGGCGGCTCGGCATCGAGGAGCACAGGCCGGGCTCCATGCGCAAGGCGATCAGTGCGCTGAAGAAATCCGTGCCCGATTTCGTGGTTGCCGAATTTATATACGGCTACGGCAACAACTACGCGGGGGTAAATATCTGCAATCTCGACGTGTTTCTGTACAGCCTGCAGAAATACTCGCGCGAAACACGTATCATCGTCATGGTCGAGCGGCGCGAGCTGCAGTACGTGGACAAGCTGGCCGCACTGTTTCCCTTGCATGCCGTGCTGCCGTTGCCGGTCAGCGAGCAGGACCTCGAACAGGCGCTGGCATCCTGATGAAAGATAATGCAGTGATTGACTATGCAGACGACTGACATAATACCGGATGACAGGATCGGCGTGCTGGTGGCCAATCTGGGTACACCGGATTCGCCCGCACCGCGCGACGTGCGGCGCTACCTGAAACAGTTTCTGTGGGATCCGCGCGTGGTCGAGGTGCCGCGGCCGGCCTGGTGGCTGGTGCTGAATCTCGTCATCCTCAACACGCGGCCGCGCCGATCCGCCAGGGCCTACGCAAAGATCTGGACGGATGACGGATCGCCGTTGCTGGTCATTTCGGAAAAGCAGCAGACGGCACTGCAGGCGTCACTGGAGCAGCAATACGATGGCCAGGTCAGGTCGGCGCTGGCCATGTGCTACGGCAGTCCCTCGGTTCCCGCTGGCCTGGCCGAACTGCAGGCGGCCGGCTGTCGCCGCATCCTGGTGCTGCCGCTCTACCCGCAATACTCGGCGACCTCGACGGCGGCGGTGTTCGATGCGGTTTATAAAGAAATGCGCAACTGGCGTGCCGTGCCCGAGCTGCGCTTTGTCAATGATTACTTCGACGACGACGCCTATATTCGCGCCCTGGCCGACAGTGTGCGCCGTTACCAGTCGCAGCACGGCGTGCCGGACCGGCTGCTGATGTCATTTCACGGTATCCCGCAGGAATATGCCGATGCCGGTGATCCCTATCCATGCCAGTGCGAGGTCACGGCCATGCTGCTGGCGAAGGAGCTCGGACTGGGTGCATCGCAGTGGCAGTTCAGTTTCCAGTCGCGTCTCGGGCCAAAGGCCTGGCTCAAGCCCTACACCGACAAGACGCTGGCAGCCCTGCCGGGTGAGGGCGTGCACAACGTGCAGGTTGTCTGTCCGGGGTTCAGTGTCGACTGCCTGGAAACGCTCGAAGAGGTCGCCATGGAGAACCGTGATGTCTTCATCGAGGCCGGCGGCAAGCACTACAGTTACATCCCCTGCCTGAATGATGAAGCTGCACATATCGAGATGCTCGCCGGCCTGGTCGGGCGGCACCTGCAGGGCTGGCTTGACGAATGAAGGCCATGATCCTGGCGGCCGGTCGTGGCGAACGTATGCGGCCGCTGACCGATGCAACACCCAAGCCGCTGCTGCGTATCGGCGGGCAGACACTGATCGAACACCATATCCACGCGCTGTCCCAGGCCGGCATCACCGAGCTGGTGATCAACCATGCACACCTCGGCGAGCAGATCGTCAAGGCACTGGGCGATGGCGATGCCTACGGCGTTTCCATCCGGTACTCGCCCGAACCCGACGCGGCCCTGGAAACCGGCGGCGGTATCTACAATGCCCTGCCGCTGCTGGGCGATGCACCCTTCATCGTCATGAATGCCGATATCTGGACGGATTTCCGCTTCGACAACCTGCCGCAGTCCCCGGCCGGGCTGGCGCACCTGGTGATGGTGGACAATCCCGAGCATCACCCGGGCGGCGATTTTTCGCTGTCGAACGGCCAGCTCTCGCAGCAGGGCCCGTGCATGCTGACCTTCAGCGGCATCGGCGTGTATCGGCCGGCGCTGTTTGCCGACTGCACGCCCGGGGCCTTCCCGCTGGGACCGCTGCTGCGCGCCGCCATGGACCGGGAGGAGATCAGTGGCGAACAGTATGACGGCCGCTGGTTTGATGTCGGCACGCCCGGGCGTCTGACCGCAGTCAATGACGTGGTCATCAATCTGCAATGAGAATGACGTGCAAATACCCGGCTATTCAGCGAGTTCTCCGTTACCGGGGGGGCTGCAGTGGTGCGGAGTTGCAAACGATCACCGACCGGTATGACAGCGCGTGAAGGAATATGAATTGATCCCCTCACCCCGGCCCTCTCGGCAACTGCGTCCTGCGTCGCCTGAAGCGCCTACTTTTGGTGCCCTGCCTCCTCCATCCCTGGAGTCGTCCCGGGGAGAGAGGGGGATAACGAAGTAACGAGCTGTTTATATGGGACAGGAAATCGAGGCCACACAGTTCAGCGCGGACGACTTCGCGCAATTTGCC
>JABDRC010000052.1 GCA_013041945.1 Halobacteria archaeon | reverse complement strand
TGCTCGGCTGCGGCATGGTGCATCCCAACGTGTTCGAGAATGTCGGCATCGACAACGAACGTTACACCGGCTTCGCCTTCGGCATGGGCGTCGAGCGGCTCGCCATGCTGCGCTACGGCGTGAACGATTTGCGGCTGTTCTTCGAGAACGATCTGGCGTTCCTGGAGCAATTTAACTGATTTTTCACCACAGAGATCACGGAGGACACAGAGAAATAATTTCCGTCATTCCCGCGGAAGCGGGAATCCAGTCACGAACAACTGCTCACGCTTCATGGCTGGATCCCCGCCTTCGCGGGGATGACAAAAGCAATAGTAATGTGTTTTCTCTGTGTGCTCTGTGATCTCTGTGGTGAAAGTATTTATGTGTATTAAATTATGAAATTCAGCGAACAATGGTTGCGTGAATGGGTGAACCCGCCGGTCTCGACCGATGAGCTGGTCGAGCAGCTGACCATGGCCGGGCTGGAGGTCGACTCGGTCGAGGCGGCCGGCGAGGGTCTGGGCGACCTGCTGGTCGCGGAGGTCGTTTCCGTCGACGCCCACCCCGATGCCGACAAGCTGCGCGTCTGTCGCGTCGATGCGGGGCAGGGCGAACCGTTGCAGATCGTCTGCGGCGCACCGAACGTACAGGCCGGCGGCAAGTACCCGCTGGCACCGGTGGGTGCCAGACTGCCGGGTGATTTCAGGATCAAGAAGAGCAAGCTGCGCGGCGTGGAATCCTTCGGCATGCTGTGCTCGGCGCGCGAGCTGGGCCTGAGCGATGACCATGCCGGCCTCATGGACCTGCCGGCCGATGCCGTGGCCGGTCAGCGCGTGGTCGACCTGCTGGGGCTGGATGATGCACTGATCGAGATCGACCTGACACCGAACCGCGGCGACTGCCTCGGCATCGAGGGTATCGCGCGCGAGGTCGGCACCCTGACCCGCACGCCGGTCAACACGGTCGCCATCGAACCGGTGTCGGCCACGATCGATGATACCTTCGCGGTCGACATACAGGCCCCGGACGCCTGCCCACGCTACCTCGGCCGGGTGCTGCGCGGTGTGAATGCCGCGGCGGCCACACCCCTGTGGATGCAGGAACGCCTGCGCCGCAGCGGCCTGCGCAGCCTCGGGCCACTGGTGGATATCACCAACTATGTCCTGCTCGAGCTGGGTCAGCCGATGCATGCCTTCGACCTGGGACAGCTGGCGGGCGGCATCCGCGTGCGTTATGCCACGGCGGAAGAGCCGCTGACCCTGCTGGATGAGCGCGAGATCACGCTGGACACCGATACCCTGGTGATCGCGGACCATGACAGGACACTGGCGATCGCCGGTGTCATGGGCGGTCTGGCCTCCGGCGTGACCGATGCCACCGCCGACCTGTTCCTGGAGTGCGCCTATTTTGCACCCGAGGCGATCGCCGGCTGTGCACGCAAGTACGCCCTGCACACCGATTCATCGCACCGCTTCGAGCGCGGCGTCGACCCGCAGCTGCAGGGGCGTGCGCTTGAACATGCCACGGCACTGTTGCTGGAAATCTGCGGTGGCAAGGCCGGGCCGGTTATCGAGTCGCTGTCAACCGATCACCTGCCGGCACCTGCAGCGATTGCGTTGCGCAAGCAGCGCATACAGCGTGTGCTCGGGATGTTGCCGGCGGATGACGAGATTGTCGATATCCTCGAGCGGCTCGGCATGCGCATCCAGTCCAGTGACACGGCTGGCTGGCAGGTACTGCCGCCGACCTACCGCTTCGATGTGGCCATCGAGGCCGACCTGATCGAGGAGATCGGGCGGGTCTACGGTTACAACCGTCTGCCGAGTGTGCCGTTGCAGGGTGCACTGGACATACAGCCGCTGGATGAAACGGCGCACAGTATTGACCGCTTCTGCGACATCCTCGCCGCGCGCGGCTACCAGGAGGCGGTAACGTACAGCTTTGTCGACCCGGACCTGCAGCGGCGGGTCAATCCCGGCCTGACGCCGATACCGCTGGCCAACCCGATCTCCTCGGAGATGGCCGAGATGCGCACCGGCCTGTGGCCCGGCCTGATTGCAGCCATGCAACACAATGTGAACCGACAGAAGACGCGCGTGCGGCTGTTTGAACACGGCCTGCGTTTCTGGTCGGACAACGGCGACACCCGGCAGGAGATCATGCTGGCCGGCATCGTCAGCGGATCGCGCCTGCCGGAGCACTGGGACGGGCAGGGCACGGGTGCGGATTTCTTCGACATGAAACAGGATGTCGAGGCATTGCTGCAGTATGCCGGACAGTGCACTACGCTGGAATTCATGCGCGGGCAACATACGGCACTGCATCCCGGCCAGACCGCCTGCCTGCAGGATGGCGAACGCGTCGTCGGCTGGCTCGGTCGCCTGCATCCGCAACTGGCAGACAGCCTTGACCTGGACCCGGACACCTGCCTGTTCGAACTCGAATACTCCACCCTCAGCCACGGTGTGCTGGCCCGGTTCAGCCCGATCTCCCGCTACCCCTCGATCCGCCGTGACCTGGCCGTGGTAGTGGATGCCGGGCTGCCGGCGGGCGAGCTGGCGGCGGCCGTCCGGGAGGCGGCCGGGGACCTCCTGCAGGAGCTGGTCATTTTCGACGTCTACCAGGGAAAAGGGGTAGAAACCGGACGAAAAAGCATAGCTTTTGGGTTGATTCTACAGGATTATTCGCGCACACTAGCCGAGCAGGATATCGAGGGGGCGGTCACGGGAGTGACTGATTTGTTGAAGGAAAAGTTCGGGGCATCACTGAGAGACTAACACTATGGCATTGACGAAAGCCGACATGGCGGAAAAGCTGTTTGAAGAGCTTGGCCTGAATAAACGCGAGGCCAAGGAAGTCGTTGAATTGTTCTTCGAGGAAATTCGTGTTGCGCTTGAAGGCGGACGCCAGGTGAAACTTTCCGGCTTTGGAAATTTCGACCTGCGCGAGAAAAACGAACGTCCGGGCCGCAATCCGAAAACGGGAGAAGAGATACCGATTTCAGCACGCCGCGTGGTTACCTTCCGTTCCGGTCAGAAACTCAAGGCGAGGGTAGAGGCATATGCTGGAAGCGAGCAATAACAACGAACTTCCAGCAATCCCGGGCAAGCGTTATTTCACAATTGGCGAAGTCAGTGACCTGTGCGGCGTCAAGCCGCATGTCCTGCGTTACTGGGAACAGGAGTTCCCGCAGTTAAAGCCCGTCAAGCGCCGCGGCAACCGGCGCTACTACCAGCGGCAGGACGTGCTCATGATCCGCCAGATCAGGAGCCTGCTGTACGAACAGGGCTTCACCATCGGCGGTGCCCGCCAGAAGATGTCGGGTGAGGACGCCAGGGAAGATGTCACCCAGAGCCAGCAGATCGTCCACCAGATCCGCATCGAGCTCGAGGAAGTCATGCAGTTGCTGAAACGTTGATTCCATTCGTCATTGCGAGGCACAAAGTGACGAAGCAATCTCCGCATGCGGAGTGCCTTTTCAGGAGATTGCCGCGCTTCGCTCGCAATGACACAATCCGGTTATCTTCGGGGCGTAGCGCAGCCTGGTAGCGCACCTGCATGGGGTGCAGGTGGTCGGAGGTTCAAATCCTCTCGCCCCGACCAATTTTTCCTCACACCACTCAACTGGTTAGAGTGTTCTTCTCTAACCGGTCTTGCTGTTCAAAACCGTCAGTGCGGGACTTTTGCGGGACCTGTGCCGATCGTGATGCAAAAATAATCAAGGTTTCTTTACTGATCAGGTGCAGGGTATCTGCTCCCAAAATGGGAAAAATCTGATTGCTCCCATAATGGGAGCATGCTAGAGTGCCGGTATGAGAGTGATCGCGAAGTCCAGGCTGCGGCAGTTTTGGTCGAGCAGTCCGGCCCATCGCGATGCCAGGCGTCAGATGACGGAATGGTACAACTATTGTGCAGCTGCACAATGGAGAACGCCGCATGAATTGAAGGCGGATATACGCACTGCGAGTGTTCTGAAGAATAACCGGGTGGTTTTTAACCTGTGCGGCAACAAGTACAGGATCGTGGTGTTGATGGACTATATCCGCCACGGCATGCTGATCCGCTTTGTGGGAACGCACAGGCAATATGCCGAGATTGATGATATTGAGAGTATCTAGGGTGCATGATGAAGATCAAGCCGATTAAAAGTGATCGCGAACTGAAACGTGTGCTGGCGCGCATTGATGAGTTGTGGGGCTCCAAACCGGATACCCCGAAAGGCGATGAACTTGATGTCCTGATGCTGCTCGCCGAGAAGTACGAGGATGAGCATTACTCGATTCCCGCATCGGACCCGATAGAAGCCATCAAGTTTCTGATGGAGCAAAAGGACCTGTCACGCAAGGACCTCGAGCCCTATATAGGAACCAGCGCCCGTGTCTCGGAGATATTGAACAAAAAGCGCAGTCTCACGCTATCCATGATTAAAAAGCTGCACGAAGGTCTGAATATTCCCTACGAGTGTCTCATTGCCTAGTTAACAGTGGGAGAAATCAGACTTCCGAGAATAGCAGGACTGTGTGACATCAGCCTCAGAAGCGCCTGAGGAGAGATACCCGGAATTTCTGTTTTCCACAAGTACAGAGTGTCAGGCGCCGGGAAGCGCACCTGTGT
Organism: Halobacteria archaeon; assembly: GCA_013041945.1. Lineage (GTDB taxonomy): Bacteria > Pseudomonadota > Gammaproteobacteria > UBA9214 > UBA9214 > UBA9214. The sequence goes on along the minus strand of JABDRC010000052.1, from coordinate 1,060 downwards.
AAAGTGCGGGTCGTCGCAGGTTCAAATCCTCTCGCCCCGACCAAATCGTTTAGATATCAAAGCCTCCTGCGCAAGCCGGAGGTTTTTTGTTTGTTCTATGGATAAGCGCTGTCGTGACCTGTCAGCGATTACCGGTTGACGGATGGCTACTGAGGAACTATGTTCCCGGCAATATGATGTTCTCGAGCCAACATCCGCTGCATCGACGTACCCTGACACACTTGATTTTGATCCTGGTATTGCTGCTGGGGCAATCACTTGCGCTGGGTCACGATCATGATTCACACCAGGTTGATGAAGCGCCCTGTGCGCTGTGTGTGTATGCGCAGAAGTCCGATACCTTCATGCAGTCGGCCACTCATAGCCAGCTGCTGCAGATATCCCACACCGGGTCTGCCTGCTCAGCCCGGCAACAGACGGCTGCAGCGATCATCTTACCTTTCCACTCCCGTGCACCGCCTGCCAATACCTGCTGATCTGAAAACCTAGTCATATGGTGTGGTCGTCTGCCTCGATGCGGCGACTGTCAGTTCTATCAGGAGGCATCCATGTTCCTCAAAAAGCTTTTTCTGGCGTTGCTGTGTGCGCTCGCCAGTGTTGCTGTCGCGGCGGGTGAATCGGCCGAGCTCGATTCATTCAAACAGGAGTTGTCGGAAATAAAGGCGGCGTATGAGTCCCGCATCCAGGCGCTGGAAGCGCGTATCAAAGATCTGGAAGACGCGGGCCGGGCACCGGCAGTGGCTGCCCGTAGCGCTGGTCCGGCAGTGGCCGCTGTGCAAGAAAAACCGAGTGATTTCAATCCGGCAATCGGCGTGGTGCTGGTAGGTACGGCAGCGGACTTCTCGCCGGACAACGATTTCGCCGTGCCGGGCTACATGATCGATGAGGAGGCGGGTCCCGGTGAGGACGGCTTCTCGGTCGGCGAGTCCGAACTGAATGCCAAGGTGAATATCGATGACCGCTTCTTCGGCAATTTCACCCTGGCGGTGGCCGACGAGGACGGTTCGACCGAGGTCGAGCTGGAGGAGGCGTGGTTCGAGACACTGGCCCTGCCGCATGG
>JABDRC010000050.1 GCA_013041945.1 Halobacteria archaeon | reverse complement strand
TTATTCACCGTTGCCCGACCGGGCCATGCGCGTGCGCATGATCGACTATGTTGAAAACATAATCTGATACAGATCGTTGTAATGGCCTGGGCTGAATCGTAATGGGTGAACTGGCAAGCTACCGTTTGTCCGATTTTATCCTGTTTACTCCAACGGCCTACTACCGGCAATTCGAACTCTATAACCAGGCAATCTGGCCACTGCACCTGGCGGCTATGCTGTTTGCGTTGCTGATCGGCCATGCGCTCTGGAAAAGGCCTGCCTGGGCCGGGCGAGGCATTTCGGGATTGCTTGTGGTGAGCTGGTGCTGGGTGGCGTGGGCGTTTTTATATCAACGTTTTTATCAAATCCATGTGGTAGCGGACGGTTATGCACTTGGCTTTGTCGTGCAGGCGGGATTGCTTGCCTGGTTCGGTGTTGTAAGAAACCGCATGGCAAGGATTGCCACAAGTCGGCCCAGGGTAATCATTGGTGCGGGGGTATTGTGTATTGCGTTGGTCTTTTATCCTTTGATTGCGCTGATAACCGGCCGGAGCTGGTTGCAGTTCGAGATGTTTGCGCTTGCGCCCGACCCGACGGTTTTGGCCACGCTTGGTATTCTGCTTGTCTATAAGTCTCCCAAGGTCCTGTATGTCATTCCGGTCATGTGGGTAATATTGAGTGGGATGACATTATTCGTGATGCAGTGAGGGCGATGGCGACTGGGGGAGCTTCAGATTCCATTGATTAGCTTGCTGATGAATTAAATGGTGTCAGAGCACATTTATTCCTAATATAAGCAGAAAATGTGCTCTGACACCATTAGATTTCTAATATAAGCAGAAAATGTGCTCTGACACCATTAGATTTGACCCCATGCCCCCGGGTACTTAATTCACCCCGGACAGCTTCAGGGAGCGCAAGGCAAATTCTCCGCTGCGGTTGCTGAATTCAATCCCATCGAAGGGATCGCGCAGGCCGCGGTCGCTGGTGCTTAACACGGGATTGCCGTTGAGCGTTACATTCATGCCGCCGTTGCGGTCCCGCGTCCACTGCAATGTGTGCAACTGGTTCCCCGGTGCAGACAGATTGGCGGCGGTATCGATCACGGCAACACCGCGGCTGCCGATTCGCTGCAATTCCAGACCGGCGCGGTCACCGGGCGTGAACACCAGGCGGTAGCCCAGCCCCTCCGTGTTTTTCTGAAACAGGCTGATGTGCACCTGGCCTTCAGCGCCCCGGGCATCGACTTCGGCATCGACGGCAAAGGCATTGCTGACACGGCGCATGAGGTGCAGGCTGGCGGGAGTCGCATCGCCGGTTTGGCTGGAACTTTTGTCCGTCTTCAGCGCCTGGTCAAGAATGACACCCAGGATCGCACCGGCCAGGTCCTGATCACCGGGCGGGCTGGCAGCTGCTGTTCCCGCATCCACCCGGCTGTACATCCCCATGCCCCGTTCGGCGCGAAACTCGCCCGAGGTGACTTTCCAGGGCAGCGGGCGTTGATATTTGCCGTCGGTAAAATCCGATTGAAAGATTTCCTGTTGCCAGGGCCAGTCATAACGGTCCGCCAGGGCGCGCAGGTCGGAAAGAAAAGTCTGGTCTGCCGCCCGTGCGCGTTCGGCTTTATCGATGAGCTCATTGAGCTCTTTGACCAGGCTCTCCACACTGCCGTCGGTGGCGGGCGTTGCACTTTGCCAGACTTTGTAATCGCCATCGGTTTCAGTGGCGGTGACTACCGACGCGGATAAACAAAACAGGGTGGAAAGCAAAAATGTGAGGATTGGTTTCATGGGTCGTCCGTCATAAATTGAATAAACAGTCATTTAGCGCATTTTAGTTCAGTATCGAAGAAAGGGGGCAGATTTATTGTTTCTTTACAGAAATGAATCCAGAAATAAATCTGTCCCCTTTCTTGTTTATGAAACATATAGCAGATACCTTTAATTAACAAAAGCCGCATACCAGAAGGCGCGTATGAAACCAGTCAAGCGCATGATGCAGGATATCGAACGGGGGGTCGAGCAGACCAGGAGCCTGATCGGCAAGCATGCGCTGGATACACGCGTGATGGAGGCCATGAAGCAAGTTCCACGTCACGAGTTTGTTCCTGCCGATGCGCAGGCCTATGCCTACGAAGACGGTCCGGTACCCATCGGCCACGGGCAGACAATTTCCCAGCCCTACATCGTGGCGCTCATGACGGATATGCTGAACCCGGAACCCGATCACGTGGTGCTCGAAGTGGGCACCGGTTCCGGCTACCAGGCGGCAATCCTGTCGCTCCTTGTGAAACAGGTCTGCAGTACGGAAATCGTAGAGCCGTTGGCAATTGCAGCGCGCGAGCGGTTGCAGCGCCTCGGCTATGCGAATGTCGAGGTTCGTCTTACGGACGGTTATCACGGCTGGGCTGAACATGCCCCCTATGACGGTATTGTCGTCACGGCGGCTGCACCCGCTATACCCGGGCCGCTTGTTGAACAGCTCAAGCCCGGCGGCCGGTTGGTTATTCCTGTAGGCCTTCCTCATAACTACCAGGAATTGATGTTGGTCGAGAAGTCAGAAGACAACGCGGTGCATACGAAAGCTATTCTCGGTGTTGCCTTTGTGCCCTTGACGGGGGAACACCACAAATAACCAGTGCATGGTGAATGACGGAATAAAGGGAGCAAACAGGGGTTGGATACGTTTCTCGGCAAATGTACTCATGACACCATGGATCTGACCCCGGTTATTTCGGGGAGAACACCTTGACTGCCTGACTGAAGCGGGCAAGCTGCTCTTTGCCATGCTCGTTGCCATAACGGATCGCGATAAACAGCTCGGATATCTCGCTGATTGCACCCGCGGCCTGCGGGCGGATGGCCCCGGCACGGCGGGCGAAATCCGCCGGCCCCTCACTGGCCAGGCGCTGGATACCCAAACGTTCAAGTTGCCTGCAGAAGCGCTGGTAGAGGCGCACCTCCGGGTCGAGGGGCTGCCGGCGGGACTGTCGCCACAACATCGCCGCGGCAACCAGCACAAGCACCAGGCCGATGGAGACCAGCAACCCGATGGCCATGCCCTTCCAGTTGTCGAGACCGATCCCCAGCCGGCCCAGCAGTTCACGCTGGGTGCGCTCGTTGTAGCCCAGCACCCATTGATTCCAGCCATTGTTGAGCGCCTCGAGTGTGTAGCGGAAGCGTTTGAGCAGGGTGCTGTTGGTGCGTATGAAACCGGGCAGGGGATCGGTGGCCGGGACGGATCCGCCAATACCCTGCTCGATGCGCTCCGGCGCAACCGCGCCCGTCGGGTCGATCCGCACCCAGCCCTGGTCGGCATACCAGACCTCGGCCCAGGCATGCGCATCGGACTGACGTATGGTGTAGAAGCCGTCAACGGGGTTCTCTTCTCCGCCCAGGTAACCGGTGACCACGCG
>JABDRC010000048.1 GCA_013041945.1 Halobacteria archaeon | reverse complement strand
ACACGGGATTAACAGACACCTGAATCTACGCGTTGAACTGGAATTCTTCGAAGAAGATGCACAATTTCTCTCAATTAATTTACTGCGGCGTTTTGGCAATGAAAAATAACGAAGCGAAATACGTTGCTCGTTTTTAGATTTTCCCCTCGAACAGAATCCCATAACAATTGCATTCTTTGCAGCTATAAAAACATAAACCCGAACTCGCCAAATCGCCAACAGAGACGATTGCGTATTTCGGGAGGATTTCGCGGAAATGAGTTCGGGTTCAGGGCCAGAATGCACCCTCTTATACGACCCAAGCGCCTGAATTCTTGTTGGTTTGGCTCTGCCCCGCAGAGACGCAGGACAGAGACCGGACTGTATGGCGGAGAGAGAGGGATTCGAACCCTCGATACGGGGTTACCGTATACACACTTTCCAGGCGTGCTCCTTCAACCACTCGGACACCTCTCCTGACAGAGCGCGGAAGGTTAAACCAGTTAACGGAATGGTTCAAATATCGCGCCGGTGAAGGGCATGCAAAATCTTGATGCAGGTATTGCCAGGCAACATAGGGCACAGCTAACCCATTGAACAATTTATTCTTTATGGCCATGGAGAAGAAGCACAGATACGCAGGCTGATGTCACTGCCAATAAAAAACAGTCAGGGTTGTTGCAGACCTTCAACCGACTCCAGGTAGGCGGTAAAGGTGCTGCCCTTTTCCTCATGCTGGATTTTTACCGGCAGGAAGTGGAGATCATAGGCGCACCACATGGTCGTCTTCCGTTTGGTCTTGCGCTGGATGACAACGGTATTCAGTTCACCCAGGACTGTCTTGATGCGTTCATCACCCACGTGCTGGATTTCATAGGTACGCATTGCCTTTTTACCGGCTACAGGATAATTGAACTCCCGGCCTCCCTTTGCCAGGTCGACCATCAGGCTGACCTGGTAGGCGCTCTGGTCGACCACATCGCGGGGAAACGGGTATTCATAGACCACTTCATCGATACGACTCGTCACGCTGCCCTGCTCCCAGTCGAACTGCTGTGACATCGTGCGGTTGCGTTTGCCGTTACGCTCGTACCGGTATTCCAGCGGCATGACACCCGTGTTGCCCTGCTTCAGGCGCGTTGTTTCCCTGATGTGATCGGAATACAGCAATTCGGCCAGACCCGTGGTATCGGAGCCGGTGCTGAATACCAGTTCACCGTCGCTGCCGTACTGCAGTTCACGAACCGCATTCCCGAGTTCAAACGGCCCCTTCTTCACCACGTAGTGCGCCTTGAATGCAGGGGGCAACTCGCCTGCCTGCACATTCAGCACGAGCACGGCCGTCAGGATTATCAACAGGTATCTGGGCATCATTCCGTTTCCTTTGCTTTGCCTATATAAACGTCACCGGGAGGACAAGGTTAACAAACACCACTGCCCCGGCACGGCCGCTGACACACTGGACCACGCCGAATGACCCACCCGTGGCGGTCACAGCCCCTGCCAGGGGCCGCCATGCCGCCTCCGTGCGACTACACGAAAGCAACAAAGTTGATATTTATATCAAATATTTTGGAAATACCACAGTATTTGACTATATTATCAATATCTATTGTTGCGTTTTTAGTCAATACTATTATTATTCTGTCGAAAACTTGATTAAACCATCAAAAGTGCAGGATTTGGCCATGACGACAGAGACACACTTAACCGACTTGATCGGCACCATCATAGACACCGCCCGGCAGCAGAATATCAGCCAGGGCGAGCTGGCCGCCCGCGGCGGTATACGGCAGGAAACACTGTCGCGCGCCAAACGTAACCCTGCCATCAGCCTGAAGACCTTCCAGGCACTGGCGCAGGCGGCCGGGTTGCGCATACAACTGGTCGCCGATAATCCCGTGGCCGAAAAGGTCGCGGAAGGCACCCTGTTTCCGTCATGAGTACAGACCGGGAAGCGGTTGTCTGGACCCGCCTGGGCGGTACACCACGCCGTATGGGCCGGGTGTACATTACCGACAGTGAATGCCGGTTCACTTACGAGGATGATTACCTGGACTCCGGCCTGCCCGGCCTCGGCATCGTCTACGCGCCGGAATTCTTCGGCAAGACAACCATCGCGATGCAGCGCAACGAACGCTTCGACTTGCTGCCCCCCCTGCAGGCGCTGGTGCCGCCAAGGAATGCCGAAAATTTCCAGCGCAATCTCGCCCTGAAATACCTCGCCTCGAAGGGTGCTACCGGCCTTGGCGGATTCGACGCCGACTGGGAAATCCTGAAGGTCTCCGGTCATGGCGGTATCGGGCACCTTGACCTGTTCGAGGACGACGCCAGGGCACAAGCCTGGTACGACAGCGTGCCTGCACACGAACTCAACGCCATTTCGGACGAACTCAGCTTTTCACTGAAGGAATTCATGACCTGGTTTGAAGATGACATCGATGTACTGATACAAACCGTCGGACCAACGCCGAGTGTCGGCGGCGCCATCCCGAAACTGTTGCTGTCGATACCTTCATCCGGCTGGGATGGCCGTATCGGGCTGCCCACGCGGCAAAAGACACCCGGTGTTACCGATATTGTCCTGAAATTCGAGCAGACCAATCGCTATCCGGGGATCATGGAACTCGAGGCACTGGCCATGGACATGCATCGCGAGGCCGGCTTTGACGTACCGCGGTTCTGGACCTGTCAGTTCAAGGACATGTCTGCCCTGGCAGTCGAAAGATTCGACCGGGACGCTGACAATGCACCGCTGTTTACCGAAACGCTGTTCTCGATCATCGCCTCGGGCACACCCATCACGGACAACTACAGTTACCGCTATGATTTGATTGCGCAGGCCATCGATACGCCCACTGTCGCCATCGCCACCGACCCGCAGGCTGCAAAAAATCACCTGTTCAGGCGTTTCATCATGTCGGCACTGACCGGCAACGGCGATCTGCACCTGGAAAACCTGTCTATCATGCAGACGGGCTCCATACGCCGGTTTACACCCGTCTATGACCCGGCCCCGATGCGCGCATACTCGCAGCACGATATGCTGGCCGTGATGTCGTTTGGTTACTACGGTGATATTCCACCGGGCAGTAACGAGCCGGCCGGTTTTGCCGAGGCGGTTGAGCGCTTCGCAGGAAATTGCGGTCTCAGCAAAACCCGGCGACAGGACACCGTGAACCAGCTACTTGAAGTGACGCGGAATTATGAAGCACGCGTGAGTGCTCTAGCGACAGTACCTGATATGAACAAGGAGCGGTTGATCAACAATGTACGGGATGTCAGAGACAAGCTGGGCTGACAGCTCAACCCTGCAGCAGGCCGAGATCAAGTGCTCCCTGTCCCAGCACAAACGCCGCCGAGGCAAGGCACCCGCAGACCGGCACCCAGCGGGGCACATTGATGACACCGGCCGGTTGCGCGGTCCGGCGCTTCAGGCGCCACAGTGACAGGTTGACCAGGGTGAATATGACCAGCAGGCAATAGCTGGTCGCCTTGGCCAGCGTCTCCAGCGGCAGCCACAGGGCCATGACCAGCAACAGCAGCGCCGCGCTGGCAGTGGCGAACACCGGTGTGCGTGTCATGGCGCTGACCCGGCCGAACAGCGCCGGCAGCCAGCCCTGCCGCGCCATGCCGTAAGCCACGCGCGAGGCCATGATGACCTGGATCAGCGCCCCGTTGATGACGGCGAACAGGCTGATCAGGGTAATGGTCACCGGTTCGCGTCCGGTAAGGTGCGAGTAGAGCCAGGCGAGCGGCGCATCCGATGACGCCAGCTGTTCGACCGGGGCAGTGAGCACGGCGGCCAGTGCCACCAGAAAATACAGGAGCGTGGACACACCCAGTGCCACCAGGATGGCACGCGGCAGGTTACGCACCGGGTCGCGCACCTCTTCCGCCACATTGACCATGTCCTCGAAACCGATGAAGGCATAAAAGGCCAGGAAACCGCCGACGAAGATACCGGCCCAGTGCATGTCCGCCGCCGCCAGCGATATCTCCGGCCATGCCACATCACTCGCCAGCACACCCGGTGCTGCCACCCACAGGATCATGATCAGCCCGACGACCTCGACCAGCGTCACCAGCGCCGCGGTCCACACCGACTCGCTGATACCCCAGGCGGCGAGACCGCCCAGCAGGCACGTCATGACCACGATCACAGCAACGTCTGGGGCGGGAAAAAAGACCTGCAGGTAACCGGTAAAGCCGCGCAGGATGGTGGCCGCCGACACGATGCCGGCCAGGATGATCAGGATACCCACCAGTGCCGGCATGAAGCGCAGGCCGATACCCTCCCTGACATATACCGCCTCGCCGGCACTCAGCGGAAAACGCGCCGAGAGCTCTGCATAGGTAAATGCCGTCAGACCGGCCAGCAGCGAAGCGAGCAGGAACGAGAGCGGTGCAAACACCCCGGCATGCCCGACCACCCTGCCAATGAGTACATAGATGCCGGCACCGAGGATATTGCCCAGACCATAGAGGGTCGTCAGCGGCAGGGACAGCGATCGTTGCAGCGTCGGCTGTTGCTTTTCCTCGCTGTCTGCGCCCTGCCCCATGCCGGCATTATGACATGCACCGTGAACAACCGTGAGCATGGCCCGCCCCTGGCGGGGCTTTTCATTCGGGCCTGATGACCCGGCTAGAAGGTCGGCCGGTCGCTCAGCCAGTAGAACCGGTAGGGCGGGATCACCAGCGTGTCCTTGTAGAGTGAAGGCGACTCACCCGAGTAAAGATCCTGGATCTCGCCATAGGCAAAACGCCCGCGATTGTGCAGGTCGGCCAGGTCGAGCGACTGCGGGGCATTGTCGAAGTTCATCACCACCAGGACGTTGTCGCCTGTCAGGAACGGGTCGTTGCGCATATAGACGAACAGGTGGGGATTGCCGGTCTCCAGCAGTTCGCGGTTGTTGAAGTCGGCAAAGGCGGGAACCGACTTGCGCACGGCGATCATCCGCTGCAGGCCCTCGAAGATGCGCTGCTCGACACTGCCGTGCCGGTGACGCAACTCGGCCTTGTCCCAGTCGATGCGGGGACGGTGCAGCCAGCGGTTGTCGTTGGCCTTGGCGGGATCGGTCAGGTAGCGGGTGTCGTTGAGGGTGCCGATCTCATCACCATAGTAAATCAGCGGGATACCGCCATAGGACATGATGACGCTGTGCAGCAGCAGGATGCGGCGTACGGCCTCGTCGATTTCCTCCAGTTCGCCGTGCTCCAGCGCCGTCTCCAGGCCGATGAGCGAGGCGAGTGATCCCGATATTCGCGCATCACCGGTCTTGAGGTTGCGGCCAAACGGCTGGCCACGCGCCGGCGAATCGGCAAATTCGCCGGTAAAGTAATCCACCAGGAAGCGGCGATGAGGCACGGGATCGTAGCCGGCCAGGCGAATGTCATTGTCGTCGAAACCCAGGCCGATATCGTCGTGACAGCGGATGTAGTTCAGCCAGGTGGCGCGGTCGAGCTTGTTCGGCAGGTTGCGCACGCCGATGTTGAGCAGGTTGGCATTATGGGTGGCCACGGCATTCCACAGCAGCGCCATCAGCGTGGCGTTGTAGGCGATCTCGCATTCCTTGGCAATGACGGCATCCTCGCCGAAATACTTGGCGATCTCGACCGGTGCGACGATGGCCTCGGCGATGAACAGTACGCCGCGCGCGGTCACCTGGCAGCAGTCCTTCAGCAGTTGCAGGATCAGGTGCGCCTCGCGTTCGTTCTGGCTGGTGGTACCGATCTTTTTCCACAGGTAGGCGACGGCGTCCAGCCGCACGATGTCCGCACCCTGGTTGGCCCAGTACAGGATGATGTCCACCATCTCGATGAACACGGCCGGGTTGGTGTAATTCAGGTCCCACTGGTAATTTTTGAAGACCGTCATGACCCACTTGCCCATGGCCTCCTCAAAGGTGAAGTTGCCGGGCGCGGTTTCCGGGAAGATCTCCGGCAGGGTCTCCTCGAACATGTCCGGGACGTCACGGTTGTCGAAACAATAATAGTAGTCCTGGTATGTTTTCTCGCCGGCGCGTGCCCGCGTGGCCCACTCGTGCTCGTTCGAGGTGTGATTGACCACCACGTCCAGGGTCAGCAGTATGCCGCGCTGGCGCAGTGAAGCGGTCAGCGAGCGCAGATCCTCCAGGCTGCCGACGCGCTCGTCCAGTACGCGGAAGTCACTCACTGCATAGCCGCCGTCGCTGGCGCCCTTGGGACATTTCATCATGGGCATGATGTGCAGCATGT
>JABDRC010000046.1 GCA_013041945.1 Halobacteria archaeon | reverse complement strand
ATCCTGCCCCACAGGCTGTCCAGTGCCCGGTGTTCCTTTTTCAGGTTGTGGATCAGCTCGGCGATCTTCAGTGACTGCCGGTTGATGCGCGGGAACAGGTCCTCTTCCTCGTCGCTATGGTGGAGCGATGCGCTGGTGCTGAAATAGCGGTGCACCTGTGTGGCGCTATCCTGGTCGGGCGTGTCCAGCAGTCCCTCGAGCAGGTCGCAGTGTGCGAGGATTTTTTCATGGCAGGCGCGCAGCATCCCGATCGGGTCATCGAAGCCGGGGAGTTCCTCAGGCAGGCTGTTTCCATTCATCTGAAATTACCATTTACAAGATTAATAACCTGTAGGAGCGCAGGTATGCGCGAATGGTAGTATTGTATTAATCGCGGACAGCGTCCGCTCCTACTTTTTATTTTCGACCAGCCACTCGTTGATCTGCACCAGGTCGGCTTCCTCGAGGATGCCGGCGGCCTGTCTGAGGCGCAGGGTGTCGAGCAGGTAATCATAGCGAGACCGCGCATGGTCACGCCGCGCGCGCAGCAGTTCCCGCTGGGCATCGAGTACATCGATAATATCGCGCGTGCCGACTTCGAACCCGGACTGTGCCGCCTCATAGGCCTTTTCGTTTGACTGGATGGCGCGCTGCAGGGCATTGACCCGGCTGATACCGCTGATGACACCGCGGTAATCATCGCGCGTCTGGCGCTCGACGGCGCGCTGCTGTTTCGCCTGCTCTTCCATGGCCTGGTTGTAGAGATAGCGCGACTGGCGTGTTTGCGAGGTGACCAGTCCGCCCTGGTAGATCGGCAGGTTCAGTTCCAGACCGACCCTGCTGTCATTGCGTTCTTGCTGTGCGATGCCACCGAAGCTGCTATCACGGTAGGCATAGTTCGCGGTCAGGTCGAGTGTCGGGTAGTGCCCGGACTGCTGTACGCGCACTTCCTCGCGTGCCGTGGTGGCAGCAGCACGGGCGGCCAGCACCAGTGGGTTCTGTTCGCCGGCGGCCGCAACCCATTTCTCGTCACTGGCCGGTTCGGGCGCGAGCAGCGGGATATCGGGCTGCAGGATTTCCGGCTGCTCGGGCAGGGTGCCGGTCAGCTCGCGCAGTGCCTCGCGTGCATCGGCCAGCAACTGCTCGGCGCTGATTTCGTCACTGACGGCGATGTCGTAGGCGGCCTGCGCCTTCAGCGAGTCGGTGATGGCCGCCAGTCCGACCTCGAAGCGCTGCTGTGCCTGGTCCAGGGTGCGGGTCAGTGCCAGCTTGTCGGCGCGCACGAAGGCAAGGTTGTCCTGGGTGCCCAGCAGCAGGAAATAGGCCGTCGCCACGCGGATGATCAGGTCCTGCCGTGCAGCCACATACTCGGCATCGGCCTGTGCGACGCGGCTGTCGGCCTGCTCCAGCTGGATGAAACGGTCGCGGCGGAATACCGGCTGGCGCAGACCGAGGGCGTATGTCTGGTTGGTCGCATAGGTGGTCGGGCCGGTGTTGCGCGGATCGAAGCGTTCACGCGAAAGACTGCCGGTGGCCGACAGGTCCGGCAACAGAACGGCCAGGCTTTGCGGACGGGTTTCCAGGGCGGCCAGGTAGGCTGCATCGGCCGCCCTGAACGTCGGGTCGGATTTAAGCGCCTGGCGGTAAACCGTGATGAGATCATCGGCCGCTGCCGGCATGAGCAGCAACATGCCACAGAGGACGCATACTGTTTTGTATATGTGCATCGGCATTTCAGTTAATCCAGGGTGCGCATAGCGCACCCTACATGCAAACCTAGTAAGTCGGCAAATCCGTATCTGTTTCCTTTGCCCAGGCATCCAGCCCCCCGCGCAGGTTGATCACATTGGTGAAGCCGTGGTGCTCCAGGAACAGCGCGACCTGACGGCTGCGAATGCCGTGGTGGCAGATGACGACGGTTTCCCTGTCCGGGTCAAGCTGGTCGAGTGAAACCGGGATCTGCCGCATCGGTATCAGCAGCGATTCATCCAGATGGACAATTTTGTATTCCCATGGTTCGCGGACAT
>JABDRC010000041.1 GCA_013041945.1 Halobacteria archaeon | reverse complement strand
TGTATTACGGCCCCAGCCAAGCAGCCGTGCAGCGTCCTGGCGACGCCCGCTGGTCTGCTGCAGGGCGACGTCGATCAGTGTGCGCTCGAACACCGGCAATGCCTCGTCGAGCAGGCGCACCGACCCGCCGGCCAGCTGTCGCTGTGCCCAGCTCCGCAGCTGCGATTGCCACTCGCTATCCTGTTCCTCACCGGCGGCGTGCGCCCCGACGAGATCGGGTGGCAGGTCATCGAGATGTATTTCCTGGCCCGGCGCCATGACAGTCAACCAGCGGCACAGGTTTTCGAGCTGCCTGACATTGCCGGGCCAGTCCAGCCGCTCCAGCGTGCTCACGACATCCGCACTCAGCTGTTTCGGTTCGACCTCCAGTTCGCTGGCGGCATTGTCGAGGAAATGCGCCATCAGCAATCCGATATCCTCGCGACGCTCGCGCAAGGACGGAATATGGATGCGAATGACATTCAGTCTGTGAAACAGGTCTTCACGAAACCTGCCGGCGCGCACCAGGCCCTCGAGGTCCTGGTGTGTTGCGGCAATGATGCGGACATCGACCTTCTTCGGCGTGTGTGCACCGACCGGATAAAACTCGCCCTCTGCAAGCACCCGCAGCAGGCGGGTCTGCAGCTCCGCGGGCATGTCACCGATCTCGTCAAGCATCAGCGTACCGCCGTTGGCCTGCTCGAAGCGCCCGACGCGGCGGTTCTGTGCACCGGTAAACGCGCCGCGCTCGTGACCGAACAGTTCCGATTCGAGCAGGTCGCGCGGAATGGCGGCCATGTTGAGCGCGACGAATGGCCTGTCCGCGCGCGCACTGTGTCGATGCAGCGCCATGGCAACCAGCTCCTTGCCGGTGCCCGATTCACCGTTGATCAGCACGGTTGCATGCGAGTGCGCCAGCCGGCCGATGGCGCGAAAGACTTCCTGCATCGCGGGCGCCTTGCCGATAATTTCCGTTACGGCCGGCGGCGGCGTCTTGTGCACTACGGCGGTTTGCTGCTTGCGCAATTCCATGGCGCGACTCACGAGTGCCACCGCCTCGTCGACATCGAATGGCTTGGGCATGTATTCGAATGCACCGCCCTTGAATGCGGCGACGGCACTGTCCAGGTCTGAATGGGCGGTCATGATGATGACCGGCACATCCGCGTACAACTCGCCGATGCGATCGAGAAATTCAAGGCCGTCCATTTCGGGCATGCGAATGTCGGTAACGATGACGGCCGGTTCCTCGGCCTTGACCGCTTGCAGTGCGGCAAGCGCGGACTCGAAGCACGCGACCTCCAGCCCGGCACCGGTGAGCGCCTTGTCCAGCACCCAGCGAATGGAATTGTCATCGTCGATTACAAATATCCTGTTGCTGTGCATGTTTCGGTTATTCCAGCGGTAGTAGAATTGTGAAGACGGTTTTTCCGGGTTTACTGTCGCATTCGATCAGGCCCTCGTGGCGGCTGATCAGCGCCTGCGCGATCGACAGCCCGAGTCCGGTGCCATCACTGCGCGTGGTCACCATCGGGAAGAAGATTTTCCTGCGCAGCTCCTCATCGATACCCGGACCATTATCGATAATCTGTATCTGTGCAACGAGGCGGTACCTGCGTACACCGATGTTGAAACTGCGCTGTACACGGGTACGCAGGGTAATAATGCCCTTGCCGTCCATGGCCTGCCTGGCATTGCGCACGATGTTCAGTACTGCCTGCTCCAGCTGACCGGGATCGGCCGTCAGTTCAGGCAGACTCGGATCATAGTCAGTGACGAAGGTCAGCTCATCGCCATCCTCGACCATTACCAGGTTGCGGACACGCTCCAGTATCTCGTGGAGATTCAACTGCCGCAGTTGCGGCATGGTGCTCGGCCCCAGCATGCGATCGATCAGTACCTGCAACCGGTCCGCTTCGCCGATGATGATATGGGTGTATTCGCGCAATTCCGGTGAACTGATCTCGCGCTCCAGTAGCTGCGCCGCGCCGCGCAGGCCGCCCAGCGGGTTCTTGATCTCGTGCGCCAGACCGCGCACCAGCACCCGGGTGGCCTGCTGCTGGCTGATCAGGAGTTCATCCTGTTCGAGCCGCATCTGGTGATCAGCCTGGCGCAGTTCCACCTGCACGGTGGTTTCACCGTTCTGCTCGAACACGGGCGTGAAGGTACAGTTGACGTGCAGCGAAGGGGCATCGGGCAGCTCCAGCAG
>JABDRC010000037.1 GCA_013041945.1 Halobacteria archaeon | reverse complement strand
CCGCGTCCGGATCCAGCTCAAGCGTTACCCGCACGCCCGCCTGGCGGACGTCGGTTCGTATCAGCTGCAGTACTTCGCGTACCATGTCACTGACGCGGACCGGCCGGCGTTCCGGCTGTTCCTTGCGAATGAAGTGGCGGATCTGCCGGATCACCTCCCCCGCGAGCTGCGCCTCGTCAGCACTCTTCTCCATCACATCGGAACAGGTTTCCGCCGCGGTCTGGCTCGAATCCAGCATGCGCAGGCAGGCACGGGCGTTCATGGTGATGGCGGTGAGCGGTTGATTCAACTCGTGGGCGATGCCCGAGGCCATTTCACCCATGGTGCTGAGACGCGCAACATGGGCCAGTTGCAGCTGGTGCTGCAGGGTCCTTTCCTCCGCTTCCTTGCGTTCCGTGATATCGCGAAACACGACCACACTGCCGAGGACGCTACCGCCTTCGGTGCGAATGGGGGTGCAGGTGTACTCGACCGGAAAACTGGTACCGTCCTTTTTCCAGAACAGGTCGTCCTCGACAAAACGCGGCGCGTTGTCCCTGAAGGTGGCATACACCGGGCATTCCTCCGCAGGATGGCGGCTCCCGTCCGCGCGGGTGTGGTGCAGGATTTCATGCTGATTCTGACCGATGATCTCATCCGCCTCCCAGCCGGTGATTTCCTCCATGGCCTGGTTGACGAACGTGGAATTTCCGGACCGGTCCACGCCATAGATGCCGTCGGCTACCGAATTCAATATCAGGTCATGCTGCACTTCCAGCCGCAGCTTGGCCATCTTCAGGCGTTTGTTGAGCCTTATTTCCCACCAGGTCGCGAATCCCAGAAAGAGCAGGATCATTGCCCCGAACACCAGCCAGTACCGGTAACGCGTGACCGCATCCCGCA
Source organism: Halobacteria archaeon (assembly GCA_013041945.1). GTDB lineage: Bacteria > Pseudomonadota > Gammaproteobacteria > UBA9214 > UBA9214 > UBA9214. Next base: position 3,684 of record JABDRC010000037.1, on the reverse strand, counting down.
AAGTGAAGCGGGTGGGAAATTGATAGGGTGGCAGATTCAGTTCCCGGAACAACTCGTGCACGGGCTCGTAATCCAGTGGAATGGTCCAGCCCGCATAGTTGCCCGTCAGTGCCGCCGGGTGATCGGCCGGCATCTGCAGCAGGGCGATCGCCACCTGCTGGGCGAGGTCATTGGACACATGCCGGACTTTGCTGAACGGCCACTCGGGATACAGTCGCGTGCTGTGGGCAAAGGGAAATTCAGCATTGGTTTGCGGGTTGATGATGCGAAAATCGTCCAGCTGCACGGTGCCGGCCGCGGCCATACGCTCCAGGATATCGGTCCGGACCGTGCCGACATCGACATCCCCGTTCAACACGGCGATGACCACATCGTCGTGGATGCCGCCGAATATCAACGCGGAAAAGTCCCGGTAGGGATCGATGCCGCCGGCATTGAGTTCGCGCCAGGCCATCTGAAACCCGCCCAGCGATGTTTCGTCGACTGCCATGAAGCGCTGGTCGCGAAGATCCTCCAGCTGCTTCAGGTCCTGCCGGTCCCGGCGCGAGAAGATCACCCCGCCGAAGATGTTGTACAGGGCATTGTCCCCGCGGCGGTTGTTCATGGTGGCAATACGAGTGACCCGGTACTGTACTTCGAGATTGACGTAGATACCGGGGTTCACCAGGATGAAATCCACGGCGCCGGATTCCACCGCGCCGTTCACCCGGTCAAAGGCAAGCGGTGTAATCGTGAATCGATAGCCGTCGAGTGTGGTGGAAAGATAATCGGCCGTGGGTGTCCAGACGGACAGTGTGGCGGGCTCACCGCGGTGGCTGAGAACGCCGATCCGGATTTCTTCTTCAGGAGCGCCACACACAGCAACGGGCAACAGCAGGGTTGCCAGCAACAAAAAGCGATAACCGCACATCGGTCCGATACCGTTCTCCTGAAACCGGTTTGCAGGAGCAGCCTGTCATCAGGGCAACTCCGCGTTTCCCTAGTCTTTCAGAGGTTAACGCCTGCGTCCAGTCGACTACCGGATTGACCGGCCGTCAGTCGCCCGCTTGACACCCTGCACTGGTATATTGTTGAGTTCGGTTACACTGAACGCCTGACACACACCGGATTGCCGATGAAGCACATCGTACCCCTAATCGTCGCCAGCCTGATGCTTGCCATCGCAACGGCCATGCTGGAAGACGGCCCGCTTACCCTGCCCTTCCTGGTCGGCTATCTGCTGGGGATCGTGGTGCCGGTGGTGGTCTTTACCGGCATCCTGACGCTGGTGGCGGGAGGAATCCACCGTGTATACACGGGCAGGGATATGCCGAATCTAGGCACCGCCATGTGGGGCATCTGGGTGCTGGTGGCAGCGGTGAATTTTTACGGCAACTACCAGAGCCAGCAGGAGCGGCGAGCCGAACAGGCGCGTCTGGCGCCGGCCGGACAGCTGGCAGATCCCTACATGATCCCGGGTCCACAGTCGGAAAACGGGCCGGCCAGGCCCTCTGCAATCCTGGCACTGCAGTCAAGGTTCGCACAGGATGCCCGCCAGCTGGATGCGGAGCTGGCGAGGGAGGTTGCCGCGGTGCAGGTTCCACCCCTGTTCGATCCGGAATTCCTCGCGGACAAGTCCCGCTTCCCGGCGGCGATTGAACAACTCATGGACTACGGTCGGGTGTTTCAGCAACACAAAGACAAGCAGATGGACATGCTCTCGCGAATGAGGACCGAGATTGAGCGGCTCGATCTGCCGCAGAATGAAATACTGCAGGCCCTTCAGGAATTCACCAATACCTATGAACTCGACGGCGCGCTGTCACGAAAATATTTCGACATCGTGATCGAGGTGTCGCGGGAGGGCATCGCCTATCTCGAATTTCTGGAGGGCGCACGCTACGAGGTAAAGAAAGGGCGGGTACTTTTCGATACGGAAACCGATACCGATGATTACCAGGCGTTCCTGCAGACCTTCAAGCGGCTGTCAGAACAGGAGGTCGCTACCCAGAGCGAGCTGGCGGACAGCCGCAAAAAGAGAATGGCGCGCCTGCGTGAACTTTCACGCTGACCAGGCGCAGCCTTTTATTTCTCCCGCGCCGCGCCAGCCATGTTCGCTGCCTTATTGTTGCACGGTGCCGCGCTGACGCTGACATAAAATGACGGAAACCGATTATCTCGCAGACATACTGATCCTGCTGGCGGCGGCGGTCATCGCCGTACCGGTCTTCCGGCGGCTGGGCATGGGCTCGGTGCTGGGCTACCTGGCTGCCGGTTTCGTGGTCGGCCCCTGGGGGCTCGGTTTTATCGACCGGATCGAGGAGATCCGCTATATCGCCGAGTTCGGCGTTATCTTCCTGCTGTTCATTATCGGTATCGAACTGGCGCCCGCACGCCTGTGGGCCATGCGACGCATGGTATTCGGTCTGGGCACCGCACAGGTGATAGTGACAGGGCTCGCAATCGGCGGCCTCGCCCTGCTGTTCGACCTGTCACTCAAGACTGCCATGATCACGGGTTTCGGTCTGGCGCTCTCCTCGACCGCATTTGACCTGCAGATTCTGACCGAGCGCGGTGAACTGACAACGGCTTACGGTAAAACGGCATTGTCCGTACTCCTGTTGCAGGACCTGGCGGTGGTGCCGCTGCTGACGCTGGTTTCACTGTTCGCGGCCGACACCACGCTGCTGGAGGGCCTCGAGATTGCGATACTGGAAGCCGTGGTCGTTATTGCTATCGTCATCCTCGCTGGCCGGTTTCTCCTGTCGCCGGTTCTGCGACTGGTAGCGACCAGCCGTACGTCGGAGGTATTTACCGCCGCGACCCTGTTTGCAGTGCTGGGTACTGCCTGGCTGATGGAGGCGGCCGGCCTGTCGCTGGCGCTGGGTGCATTTCTGGCCGGACTGATGATGGCGGACTCTCACTACCGGCATCAGGTCATTGCCGATATCGAGCCGTTTCGCGGCATCCTGCTCGGGCTGTTTTTCATGGGTGTCGGCATGTCTATCGATATTGGCCTGCTGCGCGAGCAAGGTGTCCTGATTGCCGGACTGGTGCTGGGGCTGCTGCTGATCAAGGCCGCCATCCTCTGGGTCCTCTGCCGACTCGCGGGTGTCGGCACAGAGGATGCCACGCGGGTCTCGCTGCTGCTGTCGCAGAGCGGGGAGTTTGGCTTCGTACTGTTCGGGCTGGCCGCCTTCAGCGGAGTCCTGCCACTACATCTTTTCCATTTCCTGACGCTGCTGGTGGCGCTGACCATGGTCACCACGCCGCTGATGGCGAGACTGAGTGAAACGCTCAACAGACATCTGACCAGGAGCGCAGACCGGCATGATGTCAGTACCAACCACATCAATACCGGGCAGCCGCATGTCATTATTGCCGGCTTCGGCCGCGTGGGACGACGTGTGGCGAGGATACTGCAGGCAGCGAAAATACCTTACCTCGCGATCGAAAGTAATGCAGACCGCGTACTGGAGGGCAGGCAGGACGGATTCCATGTGTTCTACGGTGATGCAAGCAAGGTGGATGTACTGAAGGCGGCAGGTGCCGGGCAGGCCGGCGTGATGGTATGTACGCTGGACAAGGTCGTGCCTGCCGTGCGGCTGGTGAGTATCCTGCGACAGCATTTCCCGGACATCGCCATTCACGTACGCGGGCGTGACCGGCGACACTGTGACCAGCTGCGCAAGGCAGGGGCAACCA
>JABDRC010000029.1 GCA_013041945.1 Halobacteria archaeon | reverse complement strand
GATCTCGCCGATCACGAGCATCATGACGACCAGGTAGGCGAACACCATGCCGAGAAAATGAAAATCGTTGATGGACGCCACGATCGCGGCCGCCGGCGGCACAAAGTAGCCCACCGCGATGACAAGGAACCCGGCGACCAGGGCGGCCTTCGCGGCAATCGGCGGCACCCGGCGGGTCAGCATGCCCACCAGCACCACGGCAAGTATGGGGATGAAATACAGGCCGTTCATCTTCTGCAGGTAGGCAAATATGCTCTCCTGCCCGATCAGCAGCGGTGCCAGGCTCATGGAAAACAGCGCGAGTATCCAGCCGAATATCTTGCCGGACCGCACGATCTGCTGATTACTCGCCTCCCGGTTGATGACGCGCTTGTACAGGCCCAGGCTGAACAGGGTGCAGGTACTGTTCAGGGCCGAGTTGTAGCTGGAAAGGATCGCGCCCATCATCACGGCCGCAAAGAAGCCGGCAAGGGGCGTCGGCAGCACCTGGTTGACCAGCGTGCCATAGGCATGGTCCGCCTTGATGTCCTGGCCCGCAAACAGGGCGAAGGCAATCATCCCGGGGATCACGAGATAGACGGGACCGATCAGCTTCAGCAGCCCGGTCGCCAGCACCCCTTTCTGGCCCTCGGCCAGCGACTTCGCGCCAAAGGTCCGCTGGATGATTTGCTGGTTGGTCGTCCAGTAGAACATGTGCAACAGCAGGATGCCCGAAAAGACCGTACCGAACGGCACCCCGCTGTCAGGACCGCCGATGGAATTGAAGCGGTCGGGATTGCCCGCCGACAGCGCGCCGATGCCGGCAACAACATCTCCATCACCGAGCGCATCGAGACCGAACCACGCAATCATCAGGCCGCCGGTCAGCAGGCCGACGCCATTGATGGTATCGGACACGGCAACGGTGCGCAGGCCGCCGAAGAGCGCATAGATGGAACCGATGATGCCGACCACCCAGACGATGATCCACAGGGTCTGGTCGTGCGACTCCAGCCCGAGGATTGCCTGCACATCGAGGATGCCGATGAGCCCCGTGGCACCGGTGTATAAAATGATCGGCAGCAGGATCATGGCATACGCCACCAGGAAAATCAGGTTGGTGATGACCTGGGTCTGGTGATCGAAACGGATCTCCAGGTACTCCGGCACGGTCGATACACCGCTGCGCAGAAAACGCGGCAAAAAGAACAGTGCCATGCACACCAGTGCAATGACAGCAACCACCTCCCAGACCATGACGGCAAAACCATGCGTAAAGGCCGCCCCGTTGAGCCCGACCATCTGCTCGGTGGAAAGATTGGTCAGCAGCAGCGAGCCGGCAATCAGCGGCCAGGTCAGGCTTCTGCCGCCAAGGAAATAGCCTTTACTCGTTGCGTGGTCGTCCCTGCGCGTCAGCCACCAGGTGAGAACGGCTACCAGGCCGGTGAAAAACAGGAAGGAAGCAAGAATCATCTGGTATGTCCCGGAAGGTTATGTCCCGACATGATAGCCGCGGAACAGAATTCGTGCATGCGTCGCAGCGAGCCCCTGCGACGCCGTGCCGGGCTGCACGCATCCGGTTGCGCAGTGCGCCGAAAAAGAATGACGCAGTGCGCCTGCGGGTTTCAACCGGCCTTTAGCCGGTAATGCGAAGTGATGGATTGATAAATCTTCTGTGTTTCGCCAGTCGGCTCCAGGCCGAGGATAACAGCAAGCACGTGCCTGCACTGACGGTAACTCGCAATCGCCTCGGGTTGCCTGCCAACCCGGTCCAGGCACAGCATCAGGCGCTGGTAGAAGGTTTCGACCAGGTCATCGACCTCGATACCCTTCCGGTAACAGGCAATTGCCATCGCCGGCAAGTCCTGCTGTTCCCAGAAACCGCCGAGTGCCAGCATGGCATGGATGTAACGGTTCTTGAGCCGCTCTTCCATGGACACCGACCAGCCGGTGGACTGTTCGCGAGACAGGAAATGCTCCTGGTAGACAGACATGATCCGGTTCGCGCAGGTTGTGATCTCGGTCACCCCGGCGTCATCGACCTGCTGTGACAGCAATCCGCGCAACCGGGTCATCTGGCGCTCGCATTCCCAGACATCGACCCATATCTGCTCGCTGTTCAGCGTCAGCCTGCCGTCTTCCATCAGGAGATAGCGATCATCGCCGAGATATTTGCGCAAACGGTGCAGGGTTGTCTCAAACGTCCGCTGCGCGAGGTCACCGTCCTTGTCAGGCCAGAGGATGGCTGCCAGGCTGGTCATACTGACCCGACTGCCACCCGAGGCAATCAGCGCCTTCAGCAACTGCAGGGGTTTGCCGGGGGATTTGCGCCCGTAGCGCATGGGCTGTCCGTCATTGACGATGGTGAATCGCCCGAGCGTGTACACTCTCAGGCCGCCTTGCGCCATGGCATGACTACCGCCATTCACAGCATCGGCGTCCCTGCTGTCTACTTCAGACAATGTGTTTTGCTCATTCATACCAGAAATGCACTTGGTATTGTTTTTTCCGGTTACCCCTGCTTGAACATGCGGGTTGCGACCAGGTATAGCGCCTGCCGTCCGGTAAGCCTGTCAGGGCGTTGGCGTGAATCCCGTCGGGCGCCAACGCCCTGAACAAACCCTTGTTGCATTTACAGCTCTGGCATGCAAAACCCGCGCACGGGGCCCGGGCCTGCATGCCGGCACCGTCACATTGCGAGACGGTGCCTTGGTACTACTTCAGCCCTTGCGGCGACGACGTGCCACACCGACCAGGCCGACCAGGCCGGAACCGAACAGCCAGACGGC
>JABDRC010000021.1 GCA_013041945.1 Halobacteria archaeon | reverse complement strand
ACATGGGCGTGGAGGACTACCTGCTGACATCGACGGTGCATGCGGTGCTGGGCCAGCGCCTGGTACGCACGCTGTGCCATCATTGCCGCGAAGCCTATACGCCGACAGACGAGGTGGTGATGCGCCTCGGTCTACGGCGCTACGCCGGCGACAAAGCTATCACCCTGTACCGCGCAGTGGGCTGCGAGCATTGCGGCCACAGCGGTTACAGCGGACGCAACGCCATCGTCGAGTTGCTGGTGATGACCGATGCGATCAAACAGCTGATACTCAAGCACAGCGATGCCGGCGAAATCGCCCGTGTCGCGGCTGAAGCCGGCATGCACTCCATGCTCGACGACGGCCTGCGCAAGACGGTAGCGGGCATCACCACGATTGAAGAGGTGCGTCGGGTGACCCAGGAGCAGTCCCACACACAGCTGCAGGACGAATACCCTGCCACGGCAGATGCAGCCGCTACCAGCATAGTAGCGGCGCAGGTGGAAGATACAGCGCAACACACCTCGACAAGCATCAGCAGTGATGAACAGCATGCCGATAGCGATAAGCCGGATGGCTGGTTTCCGGGCAAGCTGTCCAAATTCAAACCGAAAAAATAACCATGCCCGTTTTTCAATACAAGGCAGCAAGCATTGACGGCGAGGTCTTCAACGGCACCCTCAGCGGCAGCAGCCGCGAACAGGTGGTGGCGCAGCTGCAGTCGCTGGGCCAGATCCCGATCCAGGTGCATGAATCCGTTCAGCCCGAGCGCAAGCGCCGCAGCCCCATGCTACGGCGCAGCCGGCGCATAACGGAGCAGCATATCAGCAATGCGACCCGTGAACTGGCCACGCTGCTGCGCGCCGGCCTGCCGCTGGACCGGGCGCTGACCATCCTCGCTTCCATGGCCGAAGGTGAGCGCATGAAACAGCTGCTGGAAGAAGTGCGCGAACAGGTCAAGGGTGGCGACACGCTGGCGGATGCAATGCAGGCCCAGGAGGGTGTATTCAGCCGCTTCTACCTCAACCTGCTGCGTGCCGGCGAGGCCGGCGGTGCGCTCGAAGTCGTACTGGAGCGCCTGGCGGAACACATGGAACAGAGCCGCGAGGTGCGAGACACGCTGCTCTCCGCGCTGATCTACCCCGCCATCCTGATCTTCGTCGCCGTGGTCTCGATCTTCATCCTGCTCGGCTACGTCGTACCCCAGTTCACCGAACTGTTCGAGGGTGTCGACCAGGTGCTGCCGTTACCGACCCGGATTACCATTGCAACCGGCGAGTTCCTGCAGTCTTATGGCTGGGTCGTGGTGCTGCTGGCCGCAGCTGCGGCCTGGCTGATGCGTTATCAGCTCAGTCAACCACAGGGCCGATACCAGTGGCATGCCCGCTTTCTGAAACTGCCACTGGCCGGATCGATCATCATCAAGATCGAGGTAACCCGTTTCGCCCGTACCCTGGGGATGCTGCTGCACAACGGCGTACCGCTGCTGAAAGCATTGAGCATCGTCAAGGACACCGTCGACAACCGCGTCATCTCCGATGGTCTCGAGCGTGTCGCCAACAGCCTGAAGGAAGGCCAGAGCCTCGCCGCCCCGCTGTCGGAAGTTGCGCACTTCCCGGCCTTCGCGGTTCACATGATCCGCGTCGGTGAAGAATCCGGACGGCTGGAGGAAATCCTGCAGCAGGTTGCGCAGGTCTACGAGCGCGAAACCCAAACAACAATCAAGCGGGCACTGTCACTGCTTGAACCCGTACTCATCCTGGTACTCGGGGTGGTCATCGCCGGGGTCATTATCTCTATCCTGATGGCGATCCTGGGTATCAACGAACTGGTGTTCTAACTGGAAGGAAAATACACATGCAGCACAAACAGCTGACACGCACTAATAACCAACGCGGCTTCACCCTGATCGAATTGCTGGTGGTACTGGTGATCCTCGGATTACTCGCCGGCCTGGTCGGTCCCCAGGTATTGCGCTACACCGGCAGCGCGAAAAGTGACACCGCAAAATTACAGATCGAGGAACTGGGCGCGGGACTGGACCTGTATCACCTCGAGATCGGCCGTTACCCTACCACGGATGAAGGCCTCAAGGCCCTGGTCGAGCGGCCCACCGGCCTGAACAAATGGAACGGGCCGTACCTGAAGAAAAGGAACATTCCCACCGACCCATGGGGCAACGATTATCATTACAAGTATCCCGGTGAACAGGGCCTGTACGACCTGTACTCACTCGGCAACGACAATATGGATGGCGGCGAAGGTAACGACGCGGACATTGTCAGCTGGTGACAACCGCCGTGGTGAACGCAGTGCGCAAGGACTTCAAATCCGCCAGCGGCTTCACGCTGCTCGAGATCCTGGTGGTTATGGTCATCGCCGGCCTGATGATCGCGCTGATACCCCCGCTGTTCTCCGGCGCTGTAACCGGCACCAAGCTCAAGAGTTCGGCGCGGGACCTCGCCGTCGCGCTGCGCGAGACCCGCAGCCAGGCGATCATCCGGAATACCGAGCAGCTGGTGCAGCTGGACCTGGAATCAGCCCGCTACCGGATCGGCAACAAAAAACCCAAGGCCTTGCCTGAGGATGTGGTCATGGCCGTGCAATTGATCACTGGCGATTATGTTGAGGAGAAGGCACAGCACGTGCTGCGTTTTTTCCCGGACGGCAGCAGCAGTGGTGAGCTGATCACCCTCAACGGCGGCAACCGCGCCTATCACCTGCAGCTGAACTGGCTGACCGGCAGCATCACTATCACCGAGGGTGTGCGCGATGCTGTCTAACAGACGCCAGCAGGGCTTCAGCCTGATCGAAATCCTGGTTGCCTTCATGATCCTGGCAATGTCGCTGACCGTGATCTACCGTATTTTCTCCGGCGGACTGCGTAATGTCGCGTTATCCGAAGACTACGCCCGCGCGGTACTGGTGGCAGAATCGCAGCTTGCTGCCATCGGCATCAGCGAACCGCTGGTACGCGGCGTGAGCTCCGGTATATGGGGCGAACGCTTCCGCTGGCAACAGGTGGTCGAATCCTATCAGCCGTGGCAACAGCACAAGGAACTTAGCACTCAGCTGCTGGCCTATAGAATTACCGTCAACGTGGACTGGGAGCACGCCGGCAGCAGCCGCCAGGTCTCGTTAAGCAGTGTGCGCCTGAAGCCGGTACCGCAAAAGGACAAAAAGGTTTGATGACAGCTTGTTTGAGACAATCGCGGAGCGATGCTGCGCCGCATTCCAGACGCCGCGAAGCGGGTTTTACCCTGCTCGAGGTGCTGGTAGCGATGGTTGTGCTGTCATTGATCATGACCACGGCGTTCGGCGCACTGCGCCTGGGCGAACGCAGCTGGGAAGCCGGACTTGCACGTGCCGGTGAGAACGAAACACTGCGCACGGTGGCGGAGGTTTTGCAACGCCAGTTCAAGCAGGCCCTGCCACTGAGCTGGAC
>JABDRC010000017.1 GCA_013041945.1 Halobacteria archaeon | reverse complement strand
CCTGGATCAGCGCCTCCTCGATGGCACCCGGTGAACACATGATGTTCATGAAGGTGGCGCCGGTTTTGCTGGCAACCATCGGCAGGTGCGGCCAGTTGATGGCAATCCGGAAACGCGCGTACAGGGCGCGTGCCACACCGTCGGTGACCACGATCTCGTACGGCAGATGCGCGGTGGAGCGCGGCGAGACCTTGTCGATGCGACTCATGACGAACTCGTCACCGCTGCAGTCGTCGGCGTCGGCACCCTTCAGGGCCACACCGAAGATCGTTTCATCCTTGCCCGGAATATCCACGCGGTAGACCTTGGCAGTCGCACCCAGGCCGGCAGCCAGCGAATCCTCAACGGCCTTGACCGCTTCGGCCTGGCTGTCGTACTCGGCCAGTTCGCTCGGGTCGTCGAAGTATTCCATCATGACGGTGTAGTGATATTTACGCAGGTCGTCAGCGGTCAGGTTCTTTTCGGAACCAAAGTCCTTCTCGGCGCCCAGCGCACTTTCCAGCTGGCCGCGGATATCGGCCATGTCGACGGCCATGCGGTAGGCCGCAGCCATGTAGACCGGATTGGTGTAGACCACCTCGGTGCTGTCGCCGTTTTTGGTCACCGAGACACGGTTGATGGCACCGTAGCCGCCGAACTCGGACTTCGCGGCATGGCCTTTCTGTGTATCGTTGGTGACAATGATGATGTTTGCATCGGCATAGGGTGAATACTCGCCGACCACCTCAAAGCCCCCCGCGGTCAGCTTGGACTTGACTTCGGCCGATACGGAAGCGACATCGCCGCCGGAGGTACCTGCCAGGACGAACGGCATTAGGACTTCGGCCAGCGCAGCGCCGGTCGAAAGGATGAAAATGAATCCTGTGAACAAGGTTTTTCTCAGCAAGCCAGTCATTAACAGTTCCTCCAGAACGTTTTTGTTAAAAAGTTCGTATTTGTTTATCGTTACGCAGATGCAGTGAAGTATTGCCTCAGCATTGAGGCATAACTACAGTCGCAACAACGAGTCGCAGAGTATATGAGAATCATTCACACAGTGCGAGCGCCAATAATACAACGAATGTCACCCTCTAAGACCGGTTGCAGGCAGAAAAGTTTGCCCGTGATCGCGCCGGTAACAAAGTTGTAACTATCTGAAAGCTATGAGCTTGATATGGACACCCCGCATGACGGTGGCCGCGGTCATCGAACAGGATGGACGCTTCCTGCTGGTGTGCGAGCGCAGCGGCGGCCGGCTGGTCTATAACCAGCCGGCCGGTCACCTGGAGGACAATGAGAGCCTGCTGGAGGCGGTCGTGCGCGAAACCCTGGAAGAGACCGCCTGGCAATTCGAACCGGAGGCGGTCATCGGCATCTACCGCTGGCGTCATCCGCACAACCGGGAGACCTACATGCGCGTGAGTTTCGCCGGCCAGGGCACGGCATGCCTGTCCGACCGGCAGCTGGACCCGGATATCGAAGCGGTGGTCTGGATGGACCTCGACGAGATCCGGGCCCGGCGGGATGAACTGCGCAGCCCGCTGGTCCTGCGCAGCATCGATGACTATCTCGACGGCAACGCACACCCCCTCTCGCTGCTGGCTGACATCGAGTAGACCATGAGCAGGATTGTTGTCGGACTGTCCGGTGGTGTCGATTCGGCCGTTGCCGCCCACCTGCTGCTGGAGCAGGGACACACGGTGTCCGCGGTGTTCATGAAAAACTGGGACGAGGATGACGAGGCGGGCCACTGCCCCGCCGAGGCGGACCTGGCGGATGCACAACGGATCGCCGCGCGGCTCGGTATTGCCCTGCAGGCCGTCAGCTTTTCAGCCGAGTACTGGAATCGCGTGTTCACCCACTTTCTGCACGAGTACGAGGCCGGCCGCACACCGAGTCCGGATATCGTATGCAACCGTGAAATCAAGTTCCGGGCCTTTCTGGACCATGCAACCGGACTGGGCGCCGATTTTATCGCCACCGGTCACTATGCGCGCATCCGGCGCGAGCCGGCAGTGCAATTGCTGCGCGGCGTGGATGAACACAAGGACCAGACCTATTTCCTGCACACCCTGACCCGGGAACAGCTGGCACGCAGCCAGTTCCCGCTGGGCGATATGCATAAACACGCTGTGAGAAAACTCGCTGCACGGATCGGCCTTGGCGTGCATGACAAGAAAGACAGCACCGGCATCTGCTTTATCGGCGAACGCCGCTTCAGCGAATTTCTCGCCCGCTATGTTGAAAAGCGACGCGGTGAAATCCGGACGCTTGACGGTGTGGTGATTGGCGAGCATGACGGCGTGATGTTCTACACTATCGGACAGCGCCAGGGGCTGGGGATCGGCGGACGGCGCGAAGCCGGCGGTGAACCCTGGTATGTGGCAGACAAGGATGCCACCGCCAATGTCCTGTACGTGGTGCAGGGCGGCAACCACCCTGCCCTGTTCAAAACCGGTCTGCAGGCCAGTCAGCTGCACTGGATCGCCGCTACTGCACCGCAAACGCCGCATGCCTGCGTTGCGCGCATCCGGCATCAACAGCCACTGCAGGCCTGTACCATCGACCCGATCCGGGACGGTTGCTGTACGGTCGGGTTCGACGTCGCCCAGCGCGCTGTGGCCGCCGGGCAGTCGGTGGTATTTTACGATAACGAAACCTGCCTCGGCGGCGGTATTATCGAACGCGGTATCGAGAATCGATGATGGCTATGCATCACAAGTCGCTGCACGGGCAAACCCTTGCGCTTGCCGGACTGTGTCAGGCGTCCCGCCTGGTGCAACAGACCGCGCGCGGCCGGATACGCGACGCGGCGGCAACCCAAACGAGTATCGGCAGTATCTTCATGACCTCGCCAGCCAGCGTCGATGACGTTTACGACGGTACCGTCGGCCTGGCGACGGGACTTGCGGCAATGCGTGACCAGCTCGGCGATGACAACACCGGGCGCGACCCGGAACTGGCCGGCTATGTCATCACCCTGATGCACCTGGAACGCAAACTGTCCAGGCAGCCCGCCCTGGTCGATGTGATCACGCGTGGTATCGATGCCCTGCGCAATGACCAGCCATACGGTCCCGAGGCCACGCCGGACATCATCGCCGCGCTGGCCGCTATCTACACGGACACCGTCAGCACACTCACACCGCGCATCATGGTCCAGGGTGAACCGGCCATCCTGGAGTCGGCGGAAAGCCGTGACATGATCCGCGCATTGCTGCTGGCCGGCATGCGGGCCGCTGTCCTGTGGCGGCAGTGCGGCGGCGGCCGCATCAGGCTCCTGTTCGGGCGCAGGGCATTGCTGCGGCATGCGCGCATGCTCGCAGATACTGCCTGACAGCTTCCCCGGCCCTGCCTGCCAGTGTTCCGAAACCGTGTATAATTGCGCTCCTTTCGCAAGACGCACGGAGAGTTCATGAACAACAGCTTCAACACCCGCGACACGCTCGAGGTCGGGGGCAAGGCCTATGAGATATTCAGCCTGCGCAAACTGGCCGGGTCGCACGACACCGGCCGCCTGCCGTGCACACTGCGCATACTGCTGGAAAACCTGCTGCGCCACGAGGATGAACAAACCGTCACGCGGACGGACATCGAGGCACTCATCAACTGGGACCCGCAGGCCGCACCCGACGTCGAGATCGCCTTTCGACCGGCGCGTGTGCTGATGCAGGACTTTACCGGTGTGCCCGCCGTCGTCGACCTCGCCGCCATGCGCGATGCCATGACACAGCTGGGCGGCGATCCGGACCGCATCAACCCACTGCAGCCGGCCGAGCTGGTCATCGATCATTCCGTGCAGGTCGACAGCTACGGTTCGGCCAATGCGATCGACCTCAACAGCAAACTGGAGTACCAGCGCAACCAGGAGCGCTACAGCTTTCTGAAATGGGGCCAGAAGGCCTTTTCGAATTTTCGCGTGGTACCGCCCGACACGGGCATCGTGCACCAGGTCAACCTGGAGTACCTCGCCCGGGTGGTGTTCGAACGCGACAGCAACGGCGCGACCCGGGCTTACCCGGACACCCTGGTCGGCACCGATTCGCACACCACCATGATCAACGGTCTCGGTGTGCTGGGCTGGGGAGTCGGCGGCATCGAGGCCGAGGCCGCCATGCTCGGCCAGCCGATCTCCATGCTCATTCCGCAGGTCGTCGGTTTCCACCTGCATGGCCGGCTGCCGGAGGGCGCCACCGCCACCGACCTGGTGCTGACCGTGGTGGAAATCCTGCGCCGCGAGGGCGTGGTCGGCAAGTTTGTCGAGTTCTTCGGCGACGGGCTGGACCACCTGTCACTGGCCGATCGTGCCACCATCGCCAACATGGCGCCCGAATACGGTGCCACCTGCGGCTTTTTTCCCGTGGACGACGAAACCCTCGCCTATCTCCGACTCAGCGGGCGATCCGAGGCACAGGTCGCGCTGGTCGAGGCCTACGCGCGCGAACAGCAGCTGTTTCGCCAGCCGGGCGACGCCCCGGCCAGCTATACCAACACCGTCGAACTGGAGCTCGGCAGCGTCGTGCCCAGCCTGGCCGGGCCGAAGCGCCCGCAGGACCGCGTACCGCTGGCCGACAGCAAGGCGCGTTTCGCGACGGACCTGGCGGCGCTCAAACAGGAGCGCAACATCCACAGCACCCCGGTCGATACCGTCATCGATGACGAGGCGGTCACATTGAATGACGGTGCCGTGGTCATCGCGGCCATCACTTCATGCACCAACACCTCCAACCCGTCTGTCATGATCGGCGCCGGACTGGTCGCCAAAAAGGCCCACGCGCTGGGTGTTGGCGTAAGGCCCTGGGTCAAGACCTCGCTGGCGCCCGGTTCGCGGGTCGTCACTGCCTACCTCGAGCAGGCCGGCCTGATGGACGCCCTGAACAGCCTCGGCTTCAACACCGTGGGCTACGGCTGCACCACCTGCATCGGCAACTCCGGACCGCTGCCCGCGCCGGTCTCGCAGGCCATCCGGGACGGCGACCTGTCGGTCTGCTCGGTCCTGTCCGGCAACCGGAACTTTGAAGGCCGCGTGCACGCCGAGGTGCGCATGAACTATCTGGCCTCCCCGCCGCTGGTCGTGGCCTATGCCATCGCCGGTCGTATGGATATCGATATCCAGAACGAACCGCTCGGCACCGGGCGCGACGGCCAGCCGGTTTACCTGAAAGATATCTGGCCGGCCCAGGACGAGATTCGCGCCGTGATCAATACCAGTGTCGACCGTGACAAGTTCAGCAGCACCTATGCCGAGGTGTTTGCCGGCGAGTCGCGCTGGAATGCGCTGCAATCACCGGAAGACAAGCAGTATGCGTGGGTTGATGATTCCACCTACATCCGCAAGCCGCCCTACTTCGAGGGCATGACGCGCGAACCCGGCGCGCTGGGCGACATCAAGGGTGCGCGCGTACTGGCATTGCTGGGTGATTCGGTCACCACCGACCATATCTCGCCGGCCGGCGCCATCGCGCCCGGCAGTCCGGCAGCGACCTACCTGGAATCGAATGGCGTGGCACCCGGGGACTTCAACTCGCTTGGTTCACGCCGCGGCAATCACGAGGTCATGATGCGCGGCACCTTCGCCAACATCCGCCTGCGCAACCTGCTGGCCCCCGGCACCGAGGGTGGCGTTACCGTACACCAGCCCGGCGGCGAGCAGATGAGCATCTTCGATGCCTCGGTGCGCTACCGGGCGGATGGCGTGCCGCTGGTGGTGATCGCCGGCAAGGAATACGGCTCCGGTTCCTCGCGCGACTGGGCGGCGAAGGGACCGCGCCTGCTTGGTGTGCACGCGGTGATTGCAGAAAGCTATGAACGCATTCACCGCTCCAACCTGGTCGGCATGGGTATCCTGCCGCTGCAGTTCAAGGCCGGTGATACACCGGCAAGCCTCGGGCTGGACGGACGGGAAACCTGCGACATTGCCGGTCTGCAGGACGGCCTGACCGAATATACCCGCGTGACCGCAACCGCGGCCGACGGCAGTGAAACAGTGTTCGATGCACGCGTGCGCATCGACACGCCACAGGAATACGAGTACTACCGCAATGGCGGCATCCTGCACTACGTGCTGCGCCAGCTGGCCGCCTGAGCGGTCGCACTTCAACGAGGACAGATATGGACTTGTCACAGCTTACCGCGGTATCCCCGGTCGACGGTCGTTACGGTGGAAAAACCGAAAACCTGCGGCCGATCTTCAGTGAATACGGTCTGATCCGCCACCGCGTAATCGTCGAGATACGC
>JABDRC010000009.1 GCA_013041945.1 Halobacteria archaeon | reverse complement strand
CCGTTGTCGGACATGGGCGCCCGCATCGACTCCACCGTGGACGACACCGCACCGCTGACGATTCACGGCGGACAGCAGCTGCATGGCATCAAATATGCCATGCCGGTCGCCAGTGCCCAGGTAAAGTCCAGCCTGTTGCTGGCCGGTCTGTATGCCGATGGGCGCACCTGCGTCAGCGAGCCGGCGCCAACGCGCGACCATACCGAGCGCATGCTGCGCGGCATGGGTTACCCGGTGACGCACGAGAACGGCTGGGTATGCCTCGACGGCGGGCATGAGCTGCACGGGATCGACATCGATGTGCCGGCGGATATTTCCTCGGCGGCATTTTTCCTGGTCGGCGCCAGTATCGCACCCGGTTCCGACCTGGTGTTGCAGCATGTCGGTATGAACCCGACGCGGACCGGTGTCATCGACATCCTGCGCATGATGGGTGCACGCATCGAGGTCGATAACGAACAGGATGTCGGCGGTGAACCGGTCGCCGACCTGCATGTACAGTACGCGAGTCTTGCGGGGATCGAGATTCCGCCGGATCTGGTGCCGCTGGCGATCGATGAATTCCCGGTAATTTTCATTGCCGCCGCCTGTGCCGAGGGGCGCACGGTGTTGAGCGGTGCTGCCGAGTTGCGCGTCAAGGAAAGCGACCGTATCCAGGTGATGGCCGATGGTCTGCGTGCGCTGGGTGTCGCGGCCGAGGCCACACCCGATGGCATGATCATCGACGGCGGCGCAATCGACGGCGGCACTATCGACAGCCATGGCGACCACCGCATTGCCATGGCATTTGCGATGGCCGCGTTGCGCGCGCACGGTGAAATTGACATACGTGATTGTGCGAACGTCAATACGTCGTTTCCCGGTTTCGTGGAACTGGCCGCGAATGCCGGACTGGCAATCGAGAATGTGTAGGGCGCGCTCCGTGCACCGTGCCTGCTTCGTGTAACGCACTCCACTATGACTGGCTGATTCAATGTCTGTACCTGTCATTACCATCGACGGTCCCGGCGGTTCCGGCAAGGGCGCCATCAGCCGGGCGCTGGCGTCCCGGCTTGGCTGGCACTATCTCGACAGTGGCAGTCTCTACCGGGTGCTGGGCTATGCCGCACTGCGTGACGATGTGTCGCTGGATGACGAGGCTGCGCTGGTCGCACTGGCCGGACGCCTGTCGACAACCTGCCGGTTGCCGGCAGCGGACAGTCCGGCCGTGCTGCTGGACGGCCGGGATATCAATGCCGATCTGCGCACCGAGGCCGCCGGCAAGGCGGCCTCCAAGCTGGCCGTCCTGCCGGCGGTGCGGACCGCCTTGCTCGACTGGCAGCGCCACTGCCGGCAGCCGCCCGGACTGGTTGCCGATGGCCGCGACATGGGTACGGTGGTTTTCCCGGACGCAGACCTCAAGCTGTTTCTCACCGCGCGCCCCGGGGTGCGTGCGGAAAGGCGATATAAGCAATTGAAAGAAATAGGAAAAGAGGCCGATCTCGCGGCGCTCAGGCAGGAGGTCGAGGCGCGCGACCGGCGCGACTCAACCCGGCAGACGGCGCCGCTGAAACCGGCGGCGGATGCCATCACCCTGGACAACAGTGACGAGGACGAGGCCCGGACCCTGGACAGCGTTCTGGAACTGGTCCGGGACAAGCTCTAAATTCCGTTTACAATGAATTAGATACACGTATAATACTCCGCTAGCCAGGCCGCATGACATCGGCCTGTTCTTTTAACTTGACCCGTCGTGCCGCCAGGCATTGCGGCTGAAACACACGGACCGCCAGACGGTACCAGGATAAATATTCCCATGAGCCAAAGTTTTGCTGAAATGTTTGAGGAGAGCCTCGCCCACCAGGAGATGAACCGGGGCGCAGTTGTTACCGGAACTGTTGTTGATATTCAATCAGATACTGTCATCGTGCATGCAGGGTTGAAATCAGAAGGCGTGATTCCCATTGAGGAATTCAAAAACGCCTCCGGTGAGATCGAAGTCGAGGTCGGCGATGAGGTCGAGGTTACACTCGAGGCAGTTGAAGACGGTTTCGGCGAAACCAAACTCTCGCGCGAAAAAGCAAAACGCGATCAGGTATGGCGCCACCTTGAAACGGCCTTTGAAAACGAGGACATCGTCAAGGGCATGATCAGCGGCAAGGTCAAGGGCGGCTTCACGGTGGACATCGATGATATCCGCGCATTCCTGCCGGGTTCACTGGTCGATGTGCGCCCGGTGCGCGACCCGGTGTTCCTCGAGGGCAAGGAACTCGAATTCAAGGTCATCAAGCTGGACAAGCGCCGTAACAACGTTGTGGTATCGCGCCGCGCCGTGGTGGAGACAGAGTTCAGCGAGGAGCGCGAGGCGCTGCTGGCCAGCCTGGAAGAGGGCATGACCGCCAAGGGAATCGTCAAGAACCTTACCGACTACGGTGTGTTCGTCGACCTGGGCGGCATCGATGGCCTGTTACACATTACCGACATGGCCTGGAAGCGGGTCAAGCATCCGTCAGAAATCGTCAACGTCGGTGACGAGATCGATGTGAAGATACTCAAGTTCGACCGCGAGCGTAACCGCGTCTCGCTTGGCATGAAGCAACTCGGTCAGGATCCGTGGGCCGATCTTGCGCGTCGTTATCCGGCGAATTCGCGCCTGTTCGGCAAGGTGACCAACATTGCCGATTACGGCTGCTTCGTCGAGATCGAGGAAGGCGTCGAAGGTCTGGTGCACGTCTCCGAGATGGACTGGACCAACAAGAACGTGAATCCCTCCAAGGTTGTCCACGTCGGACAGGAAGTGGAGGTCATGGTGCTGGATATCGACGAGGAACGCCGCCGTATTTCACTCGGCATCAAGCAGTGCTTCCCGAATCCGTGGGACGAGTTCAGTGCGACACACAACAAGGGCGACGTGGTCAAGGGCACCATCAAGTCCATTACCGATTTCGGCATCTTCATCGGACTCTTTGGCGAGATCGACGGCCTGGTGCACCTCTCCGATATTTCCTGGCACGAGCCGGGTGAGGAGGCGGTACGCAACTTCACCAAGGGCGACGAAATCGAGGCTGTCGTGCTGTCGGTCGATCCGGAGCGCGAGCGTATCTCGCTGGGCGTCAAGCAGCTCGAGAAGGACCCGTTTGCGAACTTCGTCGCGGCCCACAGCAAGGGCAGCATCGTCAAGGGTACTGTCAGGGAAGTGGATGCCAAGGCCGCGATTATCGACCTGGGCGACGGTGTCGACGGTACGCTGCGCGCATCGGAGCTTTCGCTTGACCGGATCGAGGATGCACGCACCATCCTGTCGGTCGGTGACGAGGTCGAGGCCAAGTTCATGGGGGTTGATCGCAAGAGCCGTGCAATCATGTTGTCCATCAAGGCCAAGGATTCCGATGACGAGGCAGCGATGATGCAGGATTACGGTTCCAGTTCTTCGGATGCCAAGACCAGTCTTGGCGACGTGCTCAAGCAGCACCTGGGCGGCGACGACGATTGACGGATTCGGGTGAGCGCGCAAGCGTTCGGGTTTACTGGGAAGAAAATTCTAATCCGGGTAGGTGGAAACAATGACAAAATCTGAACTGATAGAGATTCTTGCCGCGAAAAACGGGCATTTGAACTACAAGGATGTCGAGTTGGCCGTCAAGAGTCTCCTTGAGCAAATGAGCTGGTCACTTGCCACGGGGCAGCGAATTGAAATCAGGGGGTTTGGCAGTTTCTCGCTGCACTATCGCCCGCCGCGCATCGGCAGAAATCCGAAGACCGGCGAGTCGGTGGCACTGGCTGCCAAGTATGTCCCGCATTTCAAGCCGGGCAAGGAGCTGAGGGAGCGCGTCAATGCCGGCATGGTTCGGGAAAAGGAGCAGCAGCAACTGTAACCGGGCCTGCCCCGGTACACGCTGTTTTCCCGGAGCGGCCAATACCGGTTCTGGCCGACCGTATGTATATCTACCCTGCGGGCCCGCTACTGTGAAAGCGTACCGGGCCCGTTTCTCTGGACCCCCCGATATCCCTGCCTGATGATGCAGGAACTTGTCTGGTTATTACTGCCTGTCGCAGCCGCTGTCGGCTGGTACTCGGCGCGCAACAGCAAGGGCAAGGCCGGCAGCTGTGCCGACTCCATGCTTGGTCCTGAATACATCAAGGGCCTCAATTACCTGCTCAATGAGCAGCAGGACAAGGCGATCGACGTGTTCATTCGCATGCTCGAAGTGAACAGCGATACCGTCGAGACGCATCTCGCACTGGGCAACCTGTTCCGCAAGCGCGGCGAGGTGGATCGCGCGATCCGCATCCACCAGAACCTGGCGGCGCGGCCGAACCTGGAAGGCGAACAACGCATGGACGCCTTGCTCGAGCTGGGCCAGGATTACATGAAGGCCGGACTGTTCGACCGGGCAGAGGGATTGTTCCGCGAACTGAACGACAACAACGTACACCTGTCCAGTGTGCTGCCGCTGCTGCTCGATATCTATCAGCAGGAAAAGGACTGGCACAACGCCATAGAGATTGCCGGGCAGATGGGATTCGTCGGCGAGCAGCCGGCCCGGTCGGTCATTGCGCAGTTTTATTGCGAGCTGGCTGAAAATGCGCGCGCCACGGATGATCTCGATGCGGCGCTGGGCTTCCTGGACAAGGCCGGCAAGTACGATCCGTATGGCGCGCGTGCCCGTCTGATACGCGGTTCCATTGCGCGACAGCAGGGTGACTGCAGGATGGCACTGAAGGCGTTCGAGCAGGTCGCCGAGATGGACATCGATCTGCTGCCGGTCATTCTCGACGACATGCACGCCTGTCACATCGAACTGGGTTCATTGCCGGACATGGCCGGTTTTCTGCGCCAGTCAATTCCCAAATATGCAGGTATATCGCCGGTACTGGCGCTGGCGGACATACTCGGTCGGGAGCAGGGTGACGAGACGGCTGCGGACTTTATTGCCGGCGAACTCGGCCGGCGCCCGTCGGTGCGCGGACTGGCCCGTTTCATCGATTTCAGCATGGCCGGCAGCGAGGGCGCTGCGCGTGACAACCTGCTGATACTCAAGAACATGACGGACCAGTTGCTGGAAAACAAGCCGGTCTATGCATGCCATAATTGCGGCTTCAGCGGCAAGACGCTGCACTGGAAATGCCCGGGCTGCCGGCAGTGGAATACCATCAAGCCGATTCACGGCGTGGAAGCCGACTAGAATCATTTTTT
>JABDRC010000007.1 GCA_013041945.1 Halobacteria archaeon | reverse complement strand
ATCCAGGCCCACACCGATATCGCGTCTCCAGCGACGCGTGAGCTCAACCGGTTTTTCAACCGGTGTCAGGGCGGTCGGCGGTGCGGCATTATCCTCGCCTTCCAGCACGCCCGGCATCCATGATTTAAGTGTGGAGCAGCCGCTGGCAAGGCCCAGCAACAACATGATTGCAAGACCACGTATCACTGTGAATCATCCATGGACGGCGCCGCCAGGACGATGGCGTTGTCGAATTTAAGCTGTACCAGGTGGCGCCCGGGATAGTCCAGGTTCATCAGCAACAGTGCTTCCTGGTAGGCGTCAACCGCCTGCCGGGACTCGCCGCGCACGCTGTGAATGTCGCCACGCAACTCACTGATTACACCACCCTGACCACCGCTCGCCTCCGCCTCTTGCAACAGACCAAGTGCGGTATCGTAATCCTCGAGACTGATCAGCAACCTCGCGAGGCGCACTCGCGCGGTGTCGCGCAGTTCGTCGCTGCCGTTGTCCAGCGCCCACTGCAGCTGCGTCCTGGCGGCATCCAGTTCATTGTCCCCGATGCGGTACTTCGCCAGCAGCATCGCGGCCAGTGTCGCATAGGGCGTGCTGCTGAAATCCGCGATCAGTACACCGGCGTTGTCGCTTGCCGCCTTGACGTCGCCGGCCTGCATATCATTCATCATGACGGTGTATATGGTGGATGCCTGCTGCGCGGTACGTTCCTCCCAGGCAAACCACGCCCGGGCACCGAACAGGATGGCAAGGCCGAGCACGACACCCGTTATGATCGAGCTGCCGTTTTCCTTCCACCATTTTTTCAGTTCTTCAAGCTGTTGGTCTTCTGTATCCATCAACCACTCCTGTACCTGCCGTCAACGGGCTGCTGTCAGCAGCCCTGCCCGGCTGAATCATCTGCAAGCAGGCCACCGATCCGCGCAGCCAGACCGGACTGCGCGACGACCTCCTGATCTGCATCGCTGCGCAGCGGCTTGAGGACCGCCGTTTGCCGGGCAATCTCCTCCTCGCCGAGAACCAGCGCAAAGGCCGCCCCGCTCCGGTCCGCCCGCTTGAACTGGCTCTTGAAGCTGCCGCCGCCGCAATTGACCTGCAGGCGCAATCCCGCAACCGCATTGCGCAGTTCGTCAGCGAGTACCAGTCCCCGCTGCATCGCTTCGTGGCCGGACAGTACCATATATACATGCGGATCGCTGGCGGGTAATTGTGCATCAGCGGACAGCAGTAATGCCAGCAACCGTTCCAGGCCGAGGGCGAAGCCGAATGCCGGCGTAGGACGACCGCCGAGATATTCCACCAGGCCATCGAAGCGCCCTCCGGCACACACGGTACCCTGGGCGCCGAGCTGGTCCGTCACCCACTCGAATACCGTCTTCGAATAGTAATCCAGTCCGCGTACCAGCCGCGGATTGACCTCGTAGGCCACCCCCGCCACATCGAGGAGACTGCAAAACCCGCTGAAATGCTCGCGCGATTCCTCGTCCAGGTAATCCGGCAGCTGCGGTGCCGAGGCGACCAGTGCCTGCATATCGGGGTTCTTGCTGTCGAGGATACGCAGGGGGTTGCTTTCCAGGCGCCGCGTGCTGTCTTCGTCCAGCCGCTCTGCATGCGTGCGCAGGTAATCGACCAGCGCCTCGCGATAGGCCGCCCGCGCGGCCGGCGTACCGAGTGAATTGACCTGCAACCTGGCGCCCCTGAGGCCCAGCCGCGCCCACATGCGCGCCGTCATGAAGATCATTTCCGCATCGATATCCGGACCGGGCATGCCGAAGGCCTCGACACCGACCTGGTGAAACTGGCGATAGCGGCCTTTCTGCGGCCGTTCATGGCGGAACATCGGACCGCCATACCAGAGCCGCTGCACCTGGTTGTGCAGCAAGCCATGCTGCATACAGGCACGCACGCAGCTTGCCGTCCCCTCGGGGCGCAGTGTAAGGCTGTCGCCGTTACGGTCGTCGAAGGTATACATCTCCTTCTCGACGATGTCCGTGACCTCGCCGATGGAACGGCTGAACAGCTCGGTCTTTTCCAGCAACGGCAACCTGATCTCGCGGTAGCCGTAGGCGTGTACGACCTCGCGCAGCGTGTCTTCCAGGTATTGCCAGGCTGATGTTTCCGCCGGGAGTATGTCATTCATACCCCGGACGGCCTGTATTGTCTTGGCCATGTTTCCGGTCTGTTCCGTAAAGTGATCCGGTGTGTCTGTCTGCAGTCTTCGCAGCGGCTGTGCCGCGGCGCTCAGCGCCCCGGGGGCGGTATTTCCAGGTATCCCGGCGACTGTTCATCGTCCGGCAGGTTTTGCGAATCCAGCATCCTGCTCACATACGGGTATGCCAGCCACAGCAGGACCACTGCAAGCATCACCAGGATGACATTCCTTATCAAGGTCGCCGACGGCAAGCGCAGGGAAGGCTTGCCGGCAGACTTGCGATTCACGGTCAGCGGCGGCAGCTCGCCGCTTTGACGTGTGTAATCATTCGCCAGTTCATCTTGCGGCAGGCCCAGCAGGCGCGCATAACTGCGCAGGTAGCCCTGGACGAATATCGGCGCCGGCAGATGCTGCCTGTCATCGTTTTCCAGTGCATCGATTACCGATACATCCAGCTTGAGCTGTTGCGCCACGGTTTCCGCAGTCAGCCGTCGCGCCTCCCTGGCGGCCTTCAACCGGGCACCGATGGCGCCGCTGTTGTCGGACTGGCCGGGCTCGCTGTTGTCAGTTTCCCGACCGCCGCTCATTCTCCCACTCCTGCAGCAGCTGGTTCTGCTCGCTTTCGGGAAAATCATTTTTCAGCCTGAGGGCATGGTTGCCCCAGGCCTGGTGGTCCCCGAGTGCATGTTCCGTACGTATCGCAAGCCACAGGCTATCCGCATTAGGTTCGCTTTCCTCATGGAAACGCTGCAGGTAGGCACGGGCGCTCAGGGAATTTCCTTCGTCGAAACTGATTTTCCCCATATTCAGCAGCGCGGGTGCGTATCTGGGCTGGCTTTTCAGCGCCTGTTTGAGATATTTCTTCGCACCCTGGTTGTCCGGCACGCTCATCAGGCAGATACCCGCGTTGGTCTGCGGCACCCAGGATGATTTGTAGTACGGATTATCCGCCGCGCGCCTGAACGCGTCCTCGGCCTCATCAAAGCGTTTCGCCTTGCACAGGAACTGTCCGTAATTGTTGCGCGCACTGCCGTTATCCGGTTCCAGGCTCAGACTTTTCCGGTAATGCTTCTCTGCAAGCGTGGCATCGCCCGCCTGCTCGTACAGAACTGCGATGGCCTGGTGTGCAGGGGCATAATCCGGTGCCAGCATGATTGCCTTTTCCAGGCGGTTACGCGACTTTTCCAGATCGCCGGTACGCATGTACTCGATACCCAGCCGGGTGTTTGCCTGGGCCGCAGACTGTTTGCGCGCCTTGTCGTGCGAGTCCGGGCTGGTGGCGCAGGCCGTCAGTAGCAGGGTGAATGCAATACTGATCAGTAACCGTCTATTGAACATGTCCCTGCACCTGGATGGTTGCCTGTACCCGCTCGCGCCGCCGTGTCCGGTCCCGGAATTCGCCGGCCAGCTGACCGCAGGCCGCATCGATATCATCGCCGCGCGTGCGCCGCGTGATGGTGACAATACCGGCCCGGTTCAGTATGGCGAAAAACCGGTCGATGCGTGACTGATCGCTGCGCCGGTAGCGCGTCGCAGGAAACGGGTTGAACGGGATGAGGTTGACCTTGGCCGGAACGCCCCGCAGACACCTGACCAGTTCGCGCGCATGCCTGTCGGTATCATTGATGCCGGCAAGCATGACGTATTCGAAGGTAACCCGGCGCCGGCCCTCGCCGACGTACTCCCTGCAACTGTCCAGCAGTTCGCCAATGGGGTATTTCCGGTTCAGCGGCACCAGCTCGTTGCGCAGCGCGTCATCGGGCGCATGCAGCGACACCGCCAGGCTGACGTCGCAGTCCTCGCGCAGCTGCCGGATGGCGGGTATCACACCGGCCGTGCTGAGTGTGACCCGACGTTTGGACAGACCGTAACCGTAGTCATCCAGCATGATACGAATGGCACGGACCACGTTGTCGTAATTCAGCAACGGCTCGCCCATCCCCATCATGACCACGTTGGACACCTGGCGCGGTGTGTCCGGCCGCTGGCCGAGCAGGTGTGCGGCCATCCAGACCTGCGCAATGATCTCACCGGTCGACAGGTTGCGGTTGAATCCCTGGCTGGCAGTGGAACAGAAGCTGCAGTTCAGCATGCAGCCGACCTGCGAGGAGACACACAGGGTGCCGCGGTCGGCCTCGGGGATAAAGACCGTCTCGATGCAATTTCCGTCTTCGAGGCGGAACAGCCATTTACGCGAGCCGTCATCCGAAACATCGTCAGCAGCGATCTCCGGCAGTCGTATCGACGTCCCGGCGGCCAGTCCGGCGCGCAGCGCCTTGCTGATATTGGTCATCGCCGCAAAGTCGGTCACACCCTGGCCGTAGATCCACTTCATCAACTGGGTCGCCCGGAACGGCTGTTCACCGCGCGCGGTGAAGTATGCCTCCAGCCCGGCGCGGTCATAATCCAGCAGGTTGATTGTCGGTGATGCGGTCATGTTGCAGTATCAGCAGGCGTTCAGCGTGTCCGCGCGCAGATCCCGTCGCTGAAGAAGAATTCGATTTCCTGCGCCGCGGTTTCGGGTGCATCGGAACCGTGCACGGCATTTTCCTCGATACTGGCGGCAAAGTCCGCACGGATGGTGCCGGGCGCGGCCTCGGCCGGGTTGGTGGCCCCCATGATTTCGCGGTTCTTCATGATCGCGTTCTCGCCTTCCAGCACCTGGACCACGACCGGCCCGGAGGTCATGTACTCGACCAGGTCAGGGTAAAACGGGCGCTCCCGGTGCACGGCGTAGAATTCCCCGGCCTGCTCTTTAGTGAGATGCACCATTTTCGACGCGACAATGCGCAAGCCGTTGTTTTCGAAGCGGCTGACGATTTCGCCGATCACGTTCTTTGCGACCGCATCGGGCTTGATAATGGAAAAGGTGCGTTCAATGGCCATGCAAGACTCCATACATTTGCTTGAATAACGGGAAACCCGCGGTAAAACGGGAGTTTAATGAATAATTTCAACGGGGTAGTTTAAGCGCAAGGGACGGCGCAAGCAATGCCGCCAGG
>JABDRC010000371.1 GCA_013041945.1 Halobacteria archaeon | reverse complement strand
GACACCATCATCGCCAGTATCGATACCGACGGTGACGACAGCGTATTCACTTCCGGAGATTACGAACGCCTGTTCAGTGTGGAGGATGTGCGTTACCACCACATCCTCGATCCGCGCACCGGCTACCCGGCAAACGGCAGCAGTGCGGTGACTGTGGTGCACGATAATGCGGCGATCGCGGATGCCGCAGCCACCGCGCTGTTCGTCGCCGGCCCGGACGAATGGCAGTCCATTGCAGAACGCATGGGCATCGAGCGTGTCATGCTGGTCGACCGTGATGGCGTGATCCACCTGACGCCGGCCATGCGCGAGGTGATCACGCTGGCGAAAGGTGTCATTGCCAGGGTGAGGATCAGCGATCCGCGCCATGCGCGGCCATAGAAAAAAGGGGACAGACCACGATAATCATTCAATCGGTTTGACTAATTTATATACAGGCAGTCCGGCCCGTGTTCCTGGCCGCGAATGCGACAGATTCCTACCCTGCGTGCCGATCCCGGCCGCTGTCACCGCCTCCACCAGGGCGTTTACTCTCCTGCATACCGGCCCGGACTGCTGCCCGGCCCAGCCTGATCATTTTATAGTACTGATATTTATATGGTTATATGGCGTCAATAACGCGTACCATGATCTTCGCCGCGTGCCTGTTCCACTGCGCCAGCGTCCCGGTCGGACAGGCAGATACGGTATACCGGTGGACTGACACGCTCGGCCGGACACACTTCGGCGATAGCCCCCCGGACAGCCAGGCCAGCACGGATATCGAGCTGCCATCGGCAGAGCCGATTTCGCCCGCCGGCCTGCGGCCCGGCGAGCGCGCCACGCTGAAGGCCATCGAGCAGCGTCGTCAGGCACGGCACCGGAGCGCGGAGGCGGGCCGGCGTGAACAGCGCCGGATTCGCGACCGGCACGAACGGACCTGTCGTGAGCACCGGGAGCAGCTGCGCCGCGGTCGTCGCCACGGCGACGGCAAGACCCTCTCGAAGTTCCTGCGGACGCATTGCTGGTAATACCGGCTGCGGCATTAAAATTGATGCGCTCATGTGCTATACAGACAGTGCATGGATATGACAGACGCACCCATTCTGCTGAATAACGGTGTCACGGCAACCGACCGTATTGCCCTGACGCTGTTTCTCGCGCTCGCGTTTCACGCCATGGTCATTCTCGGCATCACCTTCGGTACATACGACGATACGCCGCCGGAAAACATCATGCCGACCCTCGATATCACCGTCACTAACAAGCGCACGCCTCCGCCCGACGAGGCCGATTACCTCGCACAAAACAGCCAGGACGGCGGCGGTAATGTCGCCGAGAAGGTCAAGCCGACGATGGCGGTGCCCGAACAGGCGCCGGCCGTGCAGCAGCAAAAGCCGGCACCCGCCCCCACCCAGGTGGTGACGGCGGACACGGCCGCGATCGAGGTCCGGCAGGAGGAAACGCAGGTACCCGAAACGGACCAGCCGGACATTTCGGCTGCCGAACTGATCGAGCGCAGCATGGAAATGGTCAATCTCAGCGAGAAACTCAATGAGACGATGCAGGCCTACGCCCAGCGCCCGAAGCAGGTGTACGTCTCCGCCCGCACCCAGGAATTCAAATACGCCAACTACATGAGTGAATGGGTCAAGAAGGTGGAACGGGTCGGCAACCTGAATTATCCGGATGCGGCCCGCCGCGAGGGGGTTTCCGGCAAGCTGATGATGGATGTCGCACTCAATCCCGACGGAACCGTGCGCAATATCAGTATCCTGAGACCATCCGGCCACAGCGTCATCGACGAGGCAGCCGTCCGTATCGTCAACCTGGCAGCACCTTTTCCGCCGTTTCCGCCCGAGATCGGGAAAGATGCGGATATCCTGCATATCACCCGCACATGGGAGTTTTCCACCAGCAACCGGCTGCAGAGCCGTTAAATGCCGGCAAAGCTGTAGGATTTATCCCTTCTGCACAACGAAAGCTTGATGGATATCCGGCCGTGCCCGATACTAGGGTTATGAGCGAGACAGAATCACTGAGCAATCACTTCCTGATAGCGATGCCCACACTGGAAGACCCGAACTTCCACCATACCACCACCTATATTTGCGAACACGATGCCGACGGCGCCCTCGGGGTGGTCATCAACCGACCGCTGGATATACAGCTGGGCGAGATCCTGATGCATATGGATATCCACACCGACGACATCGATATTGCCTCGCTGCCGGTTTATATGGGTGGACCGGTGCAAAGCGACCGCGGTTTTGTCCTGCACGAGCCGACCGGCAACTGGGAGGCCACGCTCAAGGTCACCGATAACATCGGCATCACTTCGTCCCGCGACATCCTGGCCGCGATTGCTGCCGGGGAGGGCCCGGAAAATGCCATTATTACCCTCGGTTACGCGGGGTGGGGTGCCGGGCAGCTGGAACAGGAGCTGGCCGCGAATACCTGGCTGAGCGGCCCGGCGGACCGTAACATCGTCTTCAACACACCCTCCGAACGCCGCTGGCTGGAAGCCGCCGCACTGATCGGTGTCGACCTGCACCTCATTTCCAGCGAAGCAGGGCACGCCTGACACCCCCTGCCGGACCGCCGTGCAGACGCTTCTCGGCTTCGATTACGGCCAAAAACGGATCGGTATCGCGGTGGGTCAGGGTATCACCCGGACCGCGACCGCATTGTGCACCCTCGACGCCCGTGAGGGCATGCCGGACTGGGAACGTATTTCCGCACTGGTGGATGAATGGCGGCCGGCAGCACTGGTCATCGGACTGCCACGACACGCCGATGGTACCGACTCGACCATGACCCGTGCCGCACGCGCATTTGCACAACAGCTGGAAGGACGCTACCGTTTACCGGTGCACCTGATGGACGAACGACTGAGTTCACAGGCGGCCGCGGCGCTGCAGCAGGAAGACCACCAGGGCAGGGCCGGGCTGGATGCCATCGCGGCACGCATCATCCTGCAGGACTGGCTGGACACAGAACACACATGAACGAACCGGAAGACATCGCGGCCATACTCGACGACATGGCCGGACAGCTGGCCGCGCACGTCGGCAAGCCCGGCGCCAACGCGCCTGCCATGGTCGGCATTCACACCGGCGGCGTGTGGGTGGCGGAACAGCTGCACCGGCGTCTGCAGCTTGACGAGCCACTCGGCAGCCTCGATATCTCGTTTTACCGCGATGATTTCACCCGTATCGGCATGAACCCGGTGGTCCAGCCCTCGGAACTGCCGTTCACCATCGATGACCGCCATATCATACTGGTCGATGATGTCCTGCATACCGGCCGCACCATCCGTGCGGCGCTGAACGAGCTGTTTGACTATGGACGGCCGGCCTCTATACTGCTGGCCGCGCTGATCGAACGGGACGGACGCGAACTGCCGATCGAGGCAAGCGTGGTTGGCAGGCACGTCAGCCTGCAGCCCAATGAACATATCAAACTGACGGGGCCGTCGCCGCTGAGGCTGGAAATTCAGCAGACCGAATGAGCGCAAGCAACCTGCAAATCGACAGCAAGGGACGCCTGCGTCATTTCCTCAGTATCAACGGGCTGAGCCGGCAGTTGCTCACCGAGATCCTCGACACCGCCGAATCCTTTGCCGGCGTGACGGCACAGACGGTCAAGAAAGTCCCGCTGCTGCGCGGCAAGACTATCGTCAACCTGTTCTTCGAGGCCAGCACGCGCACGCGCACGACCTTCGAGCTGGCCGCAAAACGCCTGTCTGCAGACGTGCTCAATATCAACGTTACCCAGTCCAGCGCCGTCAAGGGCGAGACCCTGCTGGACACCCTGCGCAACCTGGAAGCCATGCATATCGACATGTTCGTGGTGCGCCACGCCGATAGCGGAGCCGCCCACTTCATCGCGAACAATACAGCGCCGCACATCAGCGTTATCAATGCCGGTGACGGACGTCATTCCCACCCGACGCAGGCCATGCTCGACATGTTCACGATACGCCGCGTCAAGGGACCGGACTTCGGCCGCCTGCGGGTCGCGATCGTCGGCGACATCCTGCACTCGCGCGTGGCGCGCTCGCAGATCCATGCGCTCAACCTGCTGCATACCGGCGAGGTGCGCGTTGTGGCACCTAAAACCCTGATACCGGTGGACGCCGAATCGCTCGGCGCACATGTCTTCCACGACCTGCGTGCCGGGATCAGGGATGTCGATGTCGTCATCATGCTGCGCCTGCAGCGTGAACGCATGCAGGGCGCCTTGCTGCCGAGCGAACATGAATACTACGAGCTGTTCGGCCTCACCGAGGAAAAACTCGCCCTTGCCAGCCCCGATGTCACCGTCATGCACCCGGGGCCGATCAACCGCGGCGTGGAAATGGACTCGGAGGTGGCCGACGGTCCGCGTTCCGTCATCCTCGAGCAGGTCACGCACGGCATTGCCGTGCGCATGGCCGTAATGT
>JABDRC010000366.1 GCA_013041945.1 Halobacteria archaeon | reverse complement strand
TCTGTACTACTCATTGCCGCAACACCGGGTGTTCTGGCACTCATGGTGCTGTTCGGCCACTTGTAAAGTACTAACAACACACGTTATCAATAAGAAAGACTGGCCCCGCTGTTGCGGGGTTTTCTTTTTGGGCGACGAAATTGTCCGGCAGCACGATAGACAGCAGATTAATTGGTGCCGGAGAGAGGAATTGAACCCCCGACCTTCTCATTACGAGTGAGCTGCTCTACCGACTGAGCTACTCCGGCTGTGTGCAGCGGTGCATTGTAAGGGTGTTGCGGAAGTTTTTACAGGGTATCAGCTAGCCGCGGTCTTGTTACGCACCCGGACGATGACATCCACGCCGGCGATCGTTGTCCCCTCCGGCAAGGTCGGTGGTTCACTGAGCATCAGTTGATCCGCTTCGATGTCGGTAAGCTCGCCGGTATCGATATTGTAAAAATGATGATGGTGCGTGGTATTCGGATCGTAAAACACGCGTGACGGATCCACGATGACCTCGTTGACCAGGCCATTGCGAGCGAACAGTCCCAGGGTGTTGTACACCGTGGCCTTCGAAACATGGGCCTGCCCTTCGTTGACCTGCCCCATGATCTGCTCGGCCGATACATGGCGCGGATTTTCGAACAGCGCGCGCGCAATCAACAGACGCTGTTGCGTCGGGAGTATCCCGTGCGACCTCAACAAGCCGGTTAGTTCATCTGGAGTACTAAGCATCTGTTTGTGTGTCTGTTTTGACGACTACATTATAGACCTGCCGAATATATTCGTCCATATCGGCACCCTTGTCAGACCGGCAGAGCCGGGACATAGACGGCGGGGTCCGTGAAGCTCTCGCGCCCCAGCATGCCGTCGACCAGCAGGCGGGCCGAGGCCGGTGCCATGCCGACACCGTTGCGAAAATGCCCGGCATTCAGAAACAGCCCCCTGACGCCCGGCACCTCGCCGATCAGGGGCACCCCGTCGCCCGAACCGGGCCGCAGCCCGGACCAGTGGCCGACTACCGGGTAAGCGGACAGTCCCGGCAGCAGTTTGAGCGCCTCCCCGGTGAGCAGCGCCCGCGCCGCCTGCGTGGTATGTTTTTGAAACCCCGTCCGTTCGAGGGTACTGCCGGCCAGCACCAGGCCATCGCGGCGCGGAATCAGGTAATAGCCGTCGTGTACGACAATATGCCGCAGCAGACCGGGCGGCGCCTGGTACATGATCATCTGCCCGAGCACCGGCTCTACCGGCACACCGGGTACCGGCGATGCCACGATCTGCGCACTCCAGGCCCCGCCTGCGATCACCACGCGCCCGGCCGTGAACCTGCCCTGCGCCGTGTTCACGCCCTGCACCCTGTCGTCTGCCACGCGCAATCCCGTCACACGGCACTGCTCATGAACGCCGATACCCTGCAGTTCCAGCGAGCGGGCCAGCGCCCGTCCGAGGCGGGGATTGCGGATTTGCGCAACCTCGGGTAACAGCAGGGCCGTCCCGAAACCGTCCGCGATAGCGGGCTCGGTTTCCTGCAGCCGTGATGCCATCACCCGCTCCAGCGGGCAGGGAAACCTGCTTTGCCAGGCAGCAACCTCTGCATCCGGCTCGCAGTCGAGCAGCAGCAGACCCGATTGTGTCCACTCGGGATCGATACCGGTTTCGGCCAGCAGGTCGGCAGCAAGCTGCGGGTAATGCGGCTGACTCCAGCGCACCAGTGCCGTCACGGCATCGGGATACTCCCACGGGACCAGCGGTGAAATAATGCCGCCGCCGGCCCACGATGACTCGCGACACAGGCCGCCCTGCTCCAGCAGGATGACCGTCAGCCCCTCACGCGCAAGCGCACGCGCGCTGAGCATGCCGATCAGCCCGCCGCCGACAACCACGCAGTCCGCACTGTGAGTTCTGTCCTCCATAATCGACACCCATTCTAACGGTATGCAGGCCCGTTGCGCTTTTCCCGGGAAAATTAATTACATCCCGGCAATCATCGTCACGGACTGACACGGCAAGCGCCGGTAATCCGATGATCATGCCCGCAATCTGCCGCTTTTCGATGCAACCCCTGTCCGTCACAGTGACCACATCATGCAAACCGCAAAGACCACATATGCAGGCAGCCCGTCATGCAGAGGAACAGGCTGACCGGCATGACACTGCTGGAGGTCCTGGTCACGCTGCTGGTGCTGTCGGTCGGCCTGCTGTCGCTGGCGGCCCTGCAAACCCGCGCACTGCGCCTCGCCGAGATGGCCGGCATGCAGGACCGCGCAACGCAGCTGGTCCGTGATATCGGTGAACGTATGCAGGGTAATCCGGCCGGGGTGGCGCGTGGCGAGTACCGCCTTGCACGGGGACAGTTACCCGCCGGCATCACCGGGCGCGCATTTGCGGACCTGCGGGCGTGGACCGGCGAGCTGGCCGGCCTGCCCGCCGGCAGCGGCGAAATCACCCCGTGCACGCGCGCTACGCACATCCGCTGTACGGACATGGACGGACATCTCGTCACGGTCTACTGGAATGCAATGCGCGACCCTGCAGTCCACGGTTACCGGTGCCCGCCGCGCTCGTCTGCCGACCACCGCTGCATTCGGCAGCTCATACCATGAGTTGCCCGCCGGCATGCGCGTTCGGGCAAGTTACCCCGCGGGGCGGATTCAGCATGGTCGAACTCATGGTCGCCCTGCTGCTGGCATCGCTGCTGGCAGCCGGTATCGGCCAGGCCTTCCTGGTCACCGGGCGCAGTTATCGCATTCACGAAAACCTCGCGCGCCTGACTGAAAACAGCCGCCATGCACTCGAGTTGCTGGTGGCAGACCTGCGGCGCGCCGGTTACCTGGGCACGCTGCGCGGCCACGCCGCCATCGTTGACCGTTCGACCGGCGGCGCGGCCAACGGCTACCGCACCGCCCGTGATTACGGATACTGCATGGACATCGACTGGGTGCGCATGCTGTCACACCCGGTGTTCGGCAAGGACGACCACCGGCAGGGTTACGACTGCCTGCCATCCGAACCGGTGCCGGTCGGTGATGTCCTGGTGACACGCTATGCTGCACCGCTGCCTGCCACAGCGCAGAGCGGCACAATGACAGGCGCGGCGACGCACCCCGATCACCTGTACCTGTTGACGAGCCCGGACAGCGGCGTGCTGGTCGAGGGCCGGCAAGTTGTCGCCACACCGTCGGGACCGGCACCCGACAGCCTGGCGCAGCTGATTGCCCACGGCTACTTCATCCGGCCATCGACTGCGACCGGTGGTTGCCGGCCACGCAGGACCCTCCCGGCGCTGTACCGTCTGGCGCAGTCCGGCAACAGACTGGTGGCACGCGAGGTTGCCCGCGGAATCGAGCAGTTCCAGGTGCAATACGGTATTGACGGTGACGGCGACGGATCAGTCGACCGCTTCGTGGACGCTATGGCTGCCGGTCATCCGGGCTGGCAGCAGGTCATCGCCGCACGCATCTGGCTGCTGGCCCGTGCCGAGTGTCCGGAAACCGGTTACGACAACACACACCACTATGTACTGGGCAACGTCACGGAACATCCGGCCACCACTGACCGGAACCGCGACGGGGTCATCGATGGCGATGCGGATGGTGACGGCAACGACGATTACCGGCGCAGACTGCTGTCGGCGACCGTCACATTGCGCAATCCCCGCGATGGTTAGGACAGGGACTCGACATGACAACCCCGGCAACCGTGAGCACGGGACCGGGCTAGCCCTGGCGATGTTGTGCCTGGCGGTGCTGACACTGCTGGGTATTGCCGGCATGCAGTCCGCGCGGATGGAACTGCTGGTTGCCGACAACAGGCGTCAGCAGTCCAGCGCACTGGCCAATAGCGAGTATGTGCTTGCCGCTGGCGAACAGGCGGTGCTGCAACTGCAAACGAACCCGTTCCACCCGGACGTGGCGAACGATCCCTTCTACCCGACCGGCATGCGCGACCTCGACCCCGCTACGCCGCATGTCGTGGAGCGCCCGGCCGACCGGCGCTGGACTTTCGGCCGGGCCACGGTCCGGCTGCCGGATATTAACGGCAACGGCAACACCGATGACGGAGCAGGCGAGTACCTGGTCGAGGATGCCGGGTTGTATACCGCCAGCGGAGAGGATATTTCGGTCAGCGGCACACTGCGTCCCCTTCCCGGTGCACGCATGCAGGCATTCAGGGTCACGGCACACAGCACCCGCGCGCACGGCGCACACCGCACGCTACAGAGCCTCGTCACCAGGGAACCCCTGCCCCGTTAAGCACATGACGCATCGAGTCGCAATCACCCTGACCGGCCTGGCGCCCGCCCTGCTGCTGACCGCCGGCCTGTTGCAGGCCGCCACGGCCGCGGGACCGCCGGCCGGCGCCATTGCCCTGCAGGATCACGACCTGCAGCGTGGACCGACCCTTGCGTATCGGCCCTGGTCCGATCCCGTCACCCGCCAGGGTGACATCGTGGAATATCTGCTGAATACAGACGGCAGCCTGCACACCGATGTGCTCATCGGCGCCAGCCCGCCGCGACACGGATCAACCGCGGGCTGCGGCCGGCCGGCCTCCGGCTGCTGGTCGGCGCGCGCCGCCTTCCATCAGCGCGGTGCCAACGATCCACACCGCCGCTACTGGCAACAGCGCAGGCTGTTTACCGGCAACCAGGGCCAGGTGGACTTCACCTGGGACCGGCTGGCACCCGCACAGCAGACCCTGCTGGACGCCGCCACGGCAGCTGCCGGACTAACAGGTGCGTGGGCCAGTGATATCCTCAACCATGCACGCGGTGAACGGCGCCACGAACAACAGCATGCGCGGCTGCCCGGCTCGACCGGCCTGCTGCGCAACCGCGGCAGTGTGCCGGGTGAGATCACGACCTCCCCGGTCTACATCGGCGCACCCCGCGATGCGCTTCACCACCTGCCCGGCTATAGCGCATTTGCCGACAGCCACCGGCAACGTCCCGGCCGCATCGCCGCCGGCACCGGTGCGGGCCTGCTGCACGTGTTCGATGCAAGGGACGGATCCGAAGTCTACACCTACCTGCCCTCGATGCTGCTGGAAGCCATCGGCAAGCGTGCCCGGGATACCACGGCGCTACCGGTCAGCACCGCCGTTGGCGGCGAACTGACCGTCGCATCGATCGAATCCGGCGGGACTGGCTGGCGCACTATCCTGGCAGGCGGCGGGGGCGAGGGTTTTGCCGGACTGTATGTACTGGACGTCACCGAGGCCGCATTCACCGGCGACAAGCTGCTGTTTGAAAAAAGCGGCGGCGCCTGGGGACATGTCCTTGGACGGCCACGCGTCGGTCGCATCGGTACAGCGCCCGGCAACAGTACCTGGACACTCTTCAGCGGTAACGGCCATCACAGCGCACCCGGGCACCCGACCGCCCTGATGCTGGTCGATCCTGCGACCGGCAGTCAGACGGTACTCACGCTGCCGGGCGTGACGGGCGGACTGTCCGCCCCGGTGCTGCTCGACAGCAACGCCGATGACAGCGTCGATTTCGTGTTTGCGGGCGATGCAAACGGCGACCTGTGGATGTTCCTTATCGATCCCCTCAATCCGGCCGGCTCGGTTGCCGGGCGCATCTACCGAGGCGATCCGCAACGTCCCGTTGTCCATGCACCGGCAATTGCGCGACACCCGCAGGAACCGGGTTACCTGGTGGTTTTCGCGGCCAGTCCCCGTAACGGATCCGGCCTGTCAGGTTCCCTGCAGGCCATCCGGGTCGACGTATCGGACCCGGCCGCACTGCTCGCCGACCTGCCCTGGAGCGACAGTCACTTGCAGACACGAACTCTCAGCGAGGTTTCATCCGGCTCGGGTCAACCGGTACGGATCGCGGCACACAGCGATGCGGTCCGTTACCGTTGCACTGCTACGGCCGGGCCCTGCACCTCGTTGCAGCGGGGCTGGCAAATCATCCTGCCCGGTTGCGGTGAGCGACTGACGGGCACGCCGCGTATCCGGGCAGGTCGTGTGCAGTTCACCACGCAAACGGGTGGCAGGACATGCACAGGCACCGCACGCAGCCGGGAAAACTGGCTGATGTCGCTTGACCTCGTGCAGGGGCATGATGCGGGCCGGGCTGTGTTCGACCTCAATCATGACCGGATGATCGACGCCCGTGATGCCATGCAGCTTGCCGGCCGCGACACCTGGCCGGTCGGGATCCGGCCGGGTGACGGCAACATCTCGATACCGGTGCATGTCCGGGTTGCAGCGGGCAGTGACGCGCTGCTCGTCAACCGGCTGCAACCGCTGGCTGCAGTGACACTCCCGACCGGCACAGCAGGTCTGCAGGGAACATCCATGGCAACGGCAGCACCGCCCGGCAACGGCAACACGCAAGCACCGGTCACGCCGGTGTTCGAACCCGTCGTCGTACCGGCACGCGGACCGGCGGTGCGCAGCGGACGGCGCAGCTGGATGGATATCGTGCACTAGCCGATGACCCGCGACAGGTACGGGGCGCGGACAGGAACCGGCGGATTCACGCTCGTGGAACTGATGGCCGTGCTGCTGATCATTGCCGTGATTAGCGGCCTTGCCTGGCCGGCCTACCGCGAACAGGTGATGAAGACACGCCGCAGCAACGGCATGGCGGCACTGGTCGAACTGGCCGCGCACATGGAACTCTATTATGCCGACCACGGCACCTATGCCGGCGCCACACTGGGCCCACTGACCGGCAACCTGTTCCCGGCAACGACGCCTGGCGGTCATTACCGGCTGGCAATTACCGCGCAGAATGATCTTTACTATGTCATCAGTGCTACACCCGCAAACCAGGGTAATCCGCAACGGGACCGCTGCGGGACATTCACGCTGGACTCACTGGGTAACCGTGGTCTGTCTGCACATGCAACCGGCATAAGTCAGTGCTGGCGCTGACAATCATGCATACGAGTCGAATGCATACCGGGAGAACAGAGGCTGTGCATCAGGATTCAATACATTGAGAAATCGCTGGCCCTGTGTAAATACACCGGCATGACCCATGGTTGATTGTAGCCAGCCAGGCGAACCGGATGCGTGGCATCGATGCAGCTGATAATGTACCATCAGGCAATGTATCCAATAATTAATATAATGTTCATGCATAGAAAATCTGCAAGCCGCCGCTCTTGGACAATGCTCCTTTATTTGTCCTGGCTCGCTTTGCTGACGCCCCTCCAGCTTCAGGCAGGCGACTCAATCAAAGGCAACATTGAGAATGGCAAGGCAATTGCCGAAGAAAAATGTGACCGCTGTCATGGCACTGACGGTGTCAGCGACGATCCGGACACGCCGCACCTCGCCGCACAAAGCGCCTCTTATGCAGTAAAGCAGATGAGGGACTATAAATCCGGGGTGCGTGAAGACAAGAACATGTACAAGCGCGTCAGAAAGCTTGACGACCAGCAAATGGCAGATATTGCCCTGTGGTATGAAAGCCGGCCTTTGCCTGGTGTCGCATCTGCAGAAGATATACAACTGAAAGCGCCGGAACTGGTCAGCCAGGGCGACCCTTCCCGCAATATACTGCCTTGTAGTATTTGTCATGGCAAAGATGGAAAAACTGTTGCTGAAGAAGTTCCGATACTGGCCGGACAACATGTTGATTATCTGGTTTCCACTATGGAATATTTCAGGGATGGTTCACGAAACAATGATCCGGGGGGCGCAGTTCAGGCAATAATCAGAAAACTGTCCGACGTGGAGATCGTTGCAATTGCCAGATACTATGCAGCGCTTGGCGGGAGACCCGCCGACTGATCCCGGTCGTTCAGGCCTCCCCTTGCAGGTGTATCTGTTCTGCAAAAATCCCCGGCGTGTCTAAAGAGACCCTTCAGCAACCACCTCGTGGTGATCGTGGCCCGACGTAAATTTTCGTCGGGCAGTAGAAGTTGTCAAGCCACAGCATGACGGCGGGGATTTGTTCACGCGTTTTGATAAATAGCCTGCATGTACCTGCCAAACAGTCGTCGATAACTGCACTTGATATACAATATCGCACAGCACAGAATGCCGGTATGGGTAACCCTTTGTCACTGGAAGAACTACAGCAGGAGGCCTTGAAATTCCGCCGGGAGGTCGATGCCGTCATGCTGTCGACCACGTCACCTGACGGCATGCCCGATGCCGGTTATGCGCCCTGCCTGCTCGATCGTGAGGGCAGGTGTCACATCCTGATCAGCCAGCTCGCCCAACATACAAAAAATCTGCTGTCACGCCCGCTGGCAAGCCTGATGTGGATCGAGGACAAGGCAGCGAGCGGCAATGCCTTCGCACGCCGCCGCCTGATACTCCAGTGCAAGGCCGAAAATATCGAACGTGACAGTCCGGAGTGGGACCACATCCTCGGGCAGATGGAGGAACAGCATGGTAATACGGTTCAACTGCTGGTCAACCTGCCGGACTTTATGCTGTTTCGTTTCGAGGTGGTCGAGGGCAATTATATACGGGGGTTCGCGCAGGCCCACCCGGTGACGGGCAATGACCTCGTCATGGCCGGGCGCAGAACCCGGTAAGCATGACAGATGGCAGTAACAGGGGCTGGTAGCTGTTATTCTGTAGCCGCACCGCAGTCACAAGCCATCGGCGAAGGTGGAAAAATCCGGCAAGTTATCTATCTTTAAACCAGACTGCTTCTTATACGGTCGGGTTCAGGGGGGAACCATTATGAGTCTATTGCGCAATATCCTTGCGATCGTCGGATTTCTTGCCCTGGTGATCATGATTCTGTTCGTGGGCCAGATATGGAACGCAACACGCGACTTCGACCCTGACGCCTTCGGGCTCTATCAGGAGTTCGCCGGCAAATTGCTTGAGTCCCGGGACATCGCCGATGCCTTCGTGTGGGCCGTCCCCGTGGAAGAAGGTGTCAGCGCAGAAGATGTCAAGGAGTCCATGAAGAGTCTGGCGGTCGCCAGAAACTTCCTGTTTGTCGGCGAGTCGCCATTCTACAAACAGGCGGAGGCTGTCACGGGACAACCCTTTCGTCATGTGTCGCTGATGAATTTCTGCGATGTACGCGTTGGAATCAAGATGATCGATCAAAACGAGGCCTACACCGCCTTCATGCCGTGCACCATCAGTGTGGCGGAGGATAAAAACGGCAAGATCACCCTGTATTCTCTCAACATGGATTTTCTGATCCATGGAGCCAGGGAGTTACCGCCCGACCTGAAGGCGGATGCCTTGCGGGTCCGCCGTACGATGCGTGAAATTATGGAAGGGGCTGCCAGGGGAGAATTCTAGACTGCCGGGCCAGCATAAAAGGCACGTCGAGTCCGTGGACAGGAAAAACATGTTTTTTAACCCCGTTCATGCCTGAGTTCCGCAGGCAGCGAGAAAGTGACCGGTTCTTTCCTGCCCATGGATTCATCCACCTCGTCAGCACCCCAGGCACGCAACTGCCCGACCACACCGCGTACGATATCCTCGGGGGCCGAGGCGCCTGCGGTAATTCCGATCAACGACTTGCCTGCCAGCCAGCCCTGCTCGATCTGTCCGGCCTCGTCGATGAGGTAGGCCGGCACGCCGCAATTCTCCGCCAGTTCACGCAGGCGATTGGAGTTGGAACTGTTCGGCGATCCGACCACCAGGATCACATCACACTGACCGGCAAGTTGCTTGACTGCATCCTGCCGGTTCTGCGTTGCATAACAGATATCATCGCGTTTCGGTCCGTGGATCGACGGGAATCGCTGTTTCAGTGCCTCGATAACACGTACCGTGTCATCCACCGACAACGTGGTCTGGGTGACAAAGGAGATATCTTCCGGATGATTGACCTGTAACTGCATCACATCAGCGGGCGTTTCGACCAGGTAAATCCGGCCGCCCTCCGATGTATCGTACTGGCCCATGGTGCCCTCGACTTCCGGGTGGCCACGGTGACCGATCAGGATACACTCGCGCCCGTCCGCGGCATGACGGCTCACCTCGAGATGCACCTTGGTAACCAGCGGACAGGTGGCATCGAACACGCGCAGGCCGCGGCGCCGGCCCTCGGCATGCACGGCCAGTGACACGCCGTGCGCACTGTAGATCACGGTCCCGCCATCCGGCACCTCGTCCAGCTCGTCGACAAACACCGTCCCGCGCGCGCGCAGGCCCTTGACCACGTGCCGGTTGTGAACCACCTCGTGCCGGACATAAATCGGCGCGCCGAACAGGTCCAGCGCACGCTCGACAATCTCGATGGCACGGTCGACGCCGGCACAGAACCCGCGCGGATTGGCAAGCAGGATTTTCATATGAAGTCAGTCAGTGGA
The DNA here is from genome assembly GCA_013041945.1 of Halobacteria archaeon. GTDB lineage: Bacteria > Pseudomonadota > Gammaproteobacteria > UBA9214 > UBA9214 > UBA9214. The sequence goes on along the minus strand of JABDRC010000366.1, from coordinate 7,280 downwards.
AACAGTTGCAGTATAAAACATTGCCACAGAGTGCACAGAGAAAAAAGAAAACAGAACAAATTGCTGCTATAACAATAAACATCCTCGTCATTCCCGCGCAGGCGGGAATCCAGTGGCAAACATGTAACCGCGCGCCCTGATTATTACTTACGATAGAACTGTGCACTGCAGCCACAGGCTGATCAGTATTTACTGAAGCTGTAATTTCCAGGCTGGATTCCCGCCTGCGCGGGAATGACGAGGAATTTTTTATTAGTGTAGCAGTAATTTGTTCTGTATCTCTTTTTCTCTTTTTCTTTGTTTTCTCTGTGTCCTCTGTGGTAATTATTTTTCTTTGCGCCTTTGCGCCGTTGCGCGAGATAATTTTTTACTCTTCCGTTTCAGCCGGCACCACATCGAGTATCTCGACCTCGTAGATGATAGTCCGGCCGGCCAGCGGGTGGTTGAAATCGACCTGCACGCTTTGTTCATCGGCCTCCAGCACGGCGCCGGGAAGCTCCTCGCCTGCTTCCGTCTCGAAGCCGATTATCACACCCGGTTCCAGCACCATGTCAGCGGCAAAGGCGTCTCTCGGCAGGGTGTGCACCCTGTCGGGATCGCGCTGGCCGAAGGCCTGCCCGGGATCCAGCGTCAAACGCTGTTTATCGCCGCGCACCAGACCGTACAGCCCGAGTTCCAGCCCGTGATCCAGCGCACCGTCGCCCAGTGTAAACGTCAGCGGCTCACCCCCGAAGGTACTTTCTGCCACCGTACCGTCTTCCAGCGAGAGTGACAGGTGCAGTGTCACGGTGCTGCGTTCGGTGATCGGGAATCTGAAATCGGTGTCACTCAAACCGTCACCGCGCAGCGGCCTTTTTGTGCCCCATGAGTGCATCGAGTATCAGCAGGAAGGCGCCGACGGAAATCGCCGAGTCGGCAACATTGAATGTCGGCCAGTGCCAGTCGCCGTAATAGACATCCAGGAAATCGATCACGTGACCGTAGACGAGGCGATCGATCAGGTTGCCGACCGCACCGCCGAGAATCAGCGCGAGTGCAAACGCGATACGCCTGTCCTGCGTACCCAGGCGACGCAGCCAGTTCAGCAGGAAGAGGCTGATACCCAGCGTCACTGCAACAAAAAACCAGCGTTGCCAGCCGGAGGCATCACCGAGAATACTGAACGCGGCGCCGGGATTGTAGACCTTCGTCAACGCAAACATCGGCACAACCGGTACCGGCTGGTGCATGGCCAGCATGGCTTCGGCGAGCAGCTTGGTAGCCTGGTCCAGCAACAGCACCACCGCGGACACCCATAACCATTTCACGACATCTACCCTCGCCGGTGCGCTCAGGCATAGCGGCGAACTTCGCCGCCCCCGGTCACATTTTCGACGCAGCGCCCGCAGATCTCCGGATGCCCGGCAACCGAACCGACATCCTCGCGGTGGTGCCAGCAGCGAATGCATTTTGCATGCGCGGAAGGCGTCACACGGATACTGATGTCCATACCCGGCAGTTCGGCGGCAACGGCATCGGCCGGACTGTCCTGACTATCGTGTACCCGCGCACAGGAGGTAATCAGCACGAAGCGCAACTCGTCTTCGATCGCACCCAGCAGGGTTCGCGATTCCTCATCGGCATACAGATCCACCTCGGCATCCAGCGGCGAGCCGATTTCGCCCGCTATCCGCAGCTTTTCAAGCTGCTTGCTGACGGCATCGCGCACCGCGATGATACGCTCCCAGAAATCCGTGCCCATGCGCTGCAGGATCTCGCTCTCGGAGAAAAACGCCGGCGGCAGCTCGTACCAGGTGGCGAGGAACACCGAATCATCGCGCTCGCCGGGCAGCGCCTGCCAGATCTCCTCGGCTGTAAAACTCAGGATCGGCGCCAGCCAGCGGACCAGCGACTCGGCCACGTGGTACATGGCGGTCTGTGCCGAACGGCGCGGGATGCTGTCGGCCTGCGTGGTGTACTGGCGGTCCTTGATGATGTCGAGATAGAAACTGCCCATATCGACGGCGCAGAAGTTATGCACCAGCTGGTAGATGCGGTGGAACTCATAGGTGTCATAGGCCGCCTGCACCTGCTCCTGCATCTGGCGCGCGCGCTCCACGGTCCAGCGATCCAGGCACAGCATCTGTTCCGGGTCCAGCATATCCGTCGCGGGATCGAAACCGTGCAGATTGGCCAGCAGGAAGCGTGACGTATTGCGCAGGCGACGGTAGGCATCGGCCGTGCGCTTCAGTATCTCGTCCGAGACGCTCATCTCGCCGCGGTAGTCCGTTGCCGCCACCCACAGGCGCAGGATATCCGCACCCAGCGACTTCATGATCTTCTGCGGCGCGACCACGTTGCCGCGTGACTTGGACATCTTCTGTCCCTTCGCGTCGACGGTGAACCCGTGCGTGAGAACGGCCCGGTAGGGCGCCTCGCCGCGGATGGCAATCGCGCTCAGCAGGGAGGACTGGAACCAGCCGCGGTGCTGGTCGGAGCCTTCCAGGTAAAGATCGGCCGGCAGCCCGAGCGCAGCACGCCGCTCGAGGACCGCCGCGTGCGTTACCCCGGAATCGAACCACACGTCCAGTGTGTCGCCGGCCTTTTCGTAGTCGCTCCCCGCTTCACCCAGCAAATCGGCCGGTTCCAGCGCAAACCAGGCGTCGATACCGCCCGCCTCGACCCGCTGTGCCACTTCCTCGATGAGGCGGTCCGTCTCCGGGTGCAGCGCGCCTGTTTCCCTGTGGATGAACAGCGCAATCGGGACACCCCAGGTGCGCTGACGTGAAATGCACCAGTCGGGACGATTTTCGACCATGCCGGCGATACGCGCCTCACCCCAGTCCGGCATCCAGCTGACCTCGCGGATGGCGGCCATGGCGGCCTCGCGCAGGCCATTCTGGTCCATGCTGATGAACCACTGCGGGGTTGCACGGAAAATAATCGGCGTCTTGTGCCGCCAGCAATGCGGGTAACTGTGGCGCAGCATTTCCTCGCGCACCAGTGCACCCCTGCCCTTCAGCACCTCGATCACGTGGTCGTTGGCGGCGAACACATGCTCACCGGCAAACAACTCCGTGTCCGGCAGAAAACAGCCGTTGCTGCCCACCGGGTTGTAGACATCGAGGTGGTAGCGGCTGCCGACCACGTAGTCGTCCTGACCGTGGCCCGGCGCGGTGTGCACGGCACCGGTGCCTGCCTCGGTAGTCACATGCTCGCCGAGAATGACAGGCACCTCACGTGCGTAGAACGGATGGCCAAGACTGATACCCTCCAGGTCGCTGCCCTTGCAGTAGGCGACCACCTGGTAGTTGTCGGCGCCATAACGCAGCATGGTGTCCTTGAGCAACGCCTCGGCAATCAGCAGGCGCTCCGCGCCGTGTCCGATATCGCACTGCACCACGGCATACTCGAAGTCCGGGTGCAGCGACACTGCGAGATTGGCAGGCAGCGTCCACGGCGTGGTGGTCCAGATAACGACCGAGATCGGGCCGCTGCCATCGTGACCCTCGACATGGTGACAGCACGACAGCAGACCTTCCTCGCTCAGCACACGGAAACGGACATCGATGGCCGGTGAATTCTTGTCCTCGTAGTCGACCTCGGCCTCGGCCAGTGCCGACTGGCAATCGGTGCACCAGTGCACCGGTTTGAAACCCTTGTGCAGGTGCCCGTTGCCAATGATCCTGCCGAGTGCGCGAATGATGTCCGCCTCGAAGCGGAAATCCATGGTGAGATAGGGATCACTCCAGTCACCGAACACACCGAGCCGGATAAAGTCCTTGCGCTGGCCATCGACCTGCTTGCCGGCGTATTTCCGACACGCCTTCCTGAATGTCGGCGCATCGACCTTGACCCCGGCCTTGCCCACCTTCTTTTCCACGTTGAGTTCAATCGGCAGGCCGTGACAGTCCCACCCGGGAATATAGGGCGCATCAAATCCGGCAAGCGTCTTGCTCTTGACGATGATGTCCTTGAGGACCTTGTTGACGACATGGCCGATATGGATATCGCCATTGGCGTACGGCGGACCGTCGTGCAGGGTAAACAGCGGCCGGCCCGCTGCTGCCGTGCGAATTCGACCGTACAGATCCATGTCATCCCAGCGCCGCAGCATCTCGGGCTCACGGTTGGACAAATTGCCTTTCATCGGAAAGGCCGTCTTCGGCAGGTTGAGCGTATCTTTGTAATCAGTCATCTGTTCGGTATCGCCGGCACACAAGGCGTCAATTTATAACCCAATCACTGCCTGAATCCCACTATTGTTTGGTTATGGGCCCATACAGGCGCCCTTTGTCAGCCGCGGCTGTCTGTAAAAACCTTGCGCGCCTGTATGGCATCCCGCTGTATCTGTTCGCGCAGCGCATCGAATGAATCGAAACGCTGCTCGTCACGCAGCTTGTGCAGGAACTCGACCTCCACGTGCTGCCCGTAAATATCCCTGTCGAAATCGAACAGGTGAACCTCCAGCTGCAGCCAGGTCCCGTCGACGGTCGGGCGCTTGCCGATATTGGCCACACCCGCGTGCGGGCGGGCGCCTGGCCAGCTCATATGTACGGCAAACACCCCGCTCAGCGGCGAGCGGTGACGGTGCAGCCTGATGTTGGCCGTCGGGAAGCCAATGGTGCGGCCGCGTTTGTCGCCATGCGCGACCCGGCCGCACAGGGTAAACGGCCGCCCGAGGAGCTCCGCGGTCCATTCAAGATCACCTGCAGCCAGGCTGTCGCGGACACGCGTACTGCTGACCCTGCCGTCGCCGATATCGAAGGTATCGATTGCGGACACCTCGAAACCGTATTGCCCCCCGGCCTGTTGCAGCAGCGTGAAATTTCCGGTGCGGTCCTTGCCGAACCTGAAATCATCACCGACCATCAGGTAGCGCACCCCCAGCCCGTCCACCAGGATCTGCCGCATGAATTCATCGGCCGTCAGGCTTGCCAGTTGTGCATTGAAACGCAGACAGAGTACCCGCTCCACACCGTAGCGTGACAGCGCCTGCAACTTCTCTCGCAGTCGCGTCAACCGGGGGGGTGATGACGCCGGGTTGAAATACTCGCGTGGTTGCGGCTCGAAGGTGACGAGTATGGCCGGCAGACTCCGTTGCGCGGCGGCCACTTGCAGGGAACTGATGACGGCCTGGTGGCCGCGGTGCACACCGTCGAAACTGCCGATGGTCGCCGCACATGGCCGGTGATGTGCGCGCAGGTTGTGGAGACCCCGGACCAGTTCCGTCATTACGGATGCTCCTGGCGCCACAGGGACAGCAGGCGCAGCCCGGCGAGTCGCAGGGCCAGGAAATAGGTGGCGATGCCCGCTACCACCCACACCAGCAACTGCGTTACCCGCTGCCCCGCCGTCCACGCCAGCCACTCCCCGGTTCCCGGCACGGCCCAGGCCAGCATGACGGCCAGCACGCCGCCGGCCAGCACGACCTGGCCAAGCAGCCGGGGCCAGCCCTGCTGCGGCCGGTAGATATTCTGCCGCTTCAGTGTCCGGTAGAGCAGACCGGCATTGACCCAGGCCGCGATGGATGTGGCCATGGCGAGACCGGCATGCGGACCCTGGATACCGAGTCGTACCATGGGAATGACGAAAGCAAGATTCAGCAACATGTTCGTCACCAGGGCGATCACGGCAATCCGAACCGGTGTGCGCGGATCCTTGCGCGAATAAAATGCCGGCGCCAGCACCTTGATCAGCATGAAACCGGGCAGGCCCAGCGCATAGGCCATCAGGCTGAGACCGGCCATGGACACGTCATGTGCGGCAAAATCACCGTAGTTGAAGAGCGTTGCCAGCATCGGTCGGGACAGCAGGAACAGACCGGCCGCAGACGGAATACCGACCAGCAGCACCAGACGCAAGGCCCAGTCCAGGGTACGGGAAAACTCCTCCTCCGAGCCGTTCGCATGACTGCGCGACAGGCTGGGCAGAATGACGGTCGACAGCGCGATGACAAACACACCCAGCGGGAACTCCACCAGGCGGTCGGAGTAATACAGCCAGCTGACGCTGCCGGCGACCAGGAACGAGGCAATCAGGGTATCGAACAGGAGATTGATCTGGGCCACCGACGATCCCAGGATACCGGGCAACATCAGCTTCATGATGCGTCGCACGCCGGAATCGCGCATTCCCCAGCGTGGCCGCGGCAGCACGCCGATGCGTTTCAGGGACGGCAACAGGAACAGGACCTGCACCACACCGGCCACGAACACCCCGCCGGCCAGTGCCATCTCCGGTTGCGCCAGTCCGGGCGATACCAGCACGGCGGCGCCGATCAACGCGACATTCAGCCAGACGGGCACGAAGGACGCCGCGGCGAAGCGACCGTAGGTATTCAGTATGCCGGCGGCGAATGCGACCAGGGAAACGAACAGCAGGTAGGGAAAGGTGAAGCGCAACAGTCCGGCCGCCAGCGCGAACTGTTCTTCCCCGTGTTTCAGCAGGAAGCCGGGCGCAAAGATCGTGATCAGCACCGGGCTTGCCAGTACCCCGATGACCGAAATAATGGACAGGATACCCAGCAGGGTACCGGCCACCCGGCCTGCCAGCGCCCGTACATCCTCCAGGGTGCGCTGTGCGCGGTACTCGGCGATGATCGGCACGAAGGCCTGCGAGAAGGCACCCTCGGCAAACAGGCGGCGCAGGAAGTTGGGTATCTTGAAGGCGACGAAAAAGGCATCCATGCTGGCGTCGGCACCGAACATGCGCGCCAGCACGATATCCCTCAGCAGGCCAAGCAGCCGCGAGACGAACGTCATGCTGCTGACAATTGCTGTGCTTTTCAGTAACTTGCGACTCATCCTGCTATTTATGGCAATAAAGTGGCCACCGCAAAGGCGCAACGGCGCCGGGTGAGCAGGAGTTTAACAACAAAATTAGACAGTTATGCAGAAAATTAAGCAGCTTGCGAATTTTCTGCGCTGATAACGGTAACTTTGCGGTCCGGACATTCCAGAGTTAAAAATTTTCACTAAATCAATCCTCTTCACTCCCGAAGAGACCCTGGATATTGACAACCTGGCGGGGAATCCGCATAGTACGCCGTCTTTTTACGCAATCGATTGCAGGAGCAGTTCCTTGGCAAACTCACCACAAGCCATCAAGCGCGCGCGCCAGGCGGAGAAGCACCGCCAGCTCAACACCAGCCAGCGTTCGAACATGCGCACGCACGTCAAGCAGGTTATCGCTGCCATCAACAGCGGCGACCGCGATGCCGCCATCAAGGCCTACAAGGCGGCCGTTCCTGCTATCGACAGCGCTGCCGGCAAGGGCCTGATCCACGCCAACAAGGCCGC
>JABDRC010000363.1 GCA_013041945.1 Halobacteria archaeon | reverse complement strand
TCTGTATCGCCCGCGCCCTGGCGGTCGACCCGCAACTGGTGATCTGCGACGAACCCACCAGTGCGCTCGATGTCTCCGTGCAGGCGCAGATCCTCAACCTGCTGAAGGCGCTGCAGAACCGGCTGGGTCTCTCTTACCTGTTCATCACCCACAACCTGTCCGTGGTGTCCTACCTGGCGGACCGGGTGGCCGTCATGTACCTGGGCAGGATTGTCGAGGAAGGGCCGGTGGATGCGGTACTGGAAAGGCCGCGGCACCCGTACCCGCGCGCATTGCTGTCGGCCGTGCCCACCATCGACGCGGAGACGCGCCGCGAGATCATCCGACTCGAAGGCGATATGCCGTCACCGGCCACACCGCCGTCCGGCTGCCATTTCCACCCGCGCTGTCCCGATGCCATGCCTGAATGCAGCGAGGCCTACCCGGAAAACTACGGCAGTGATGACCATTCGGTGCATTGTTTTTTGCATCGATAAATAAATTGCCACAGAGAACACAAGAAATACGGAGAAGAACATTGCCACAGAGCACACAGAGAAAAGCCAGGATTATACTAAGAATATTTATTAGATTTATTAGATAAATATCTAATATAAATAATGAAAACAGTCTGATCTTGCCCCTGGATTTGATTGTCTGCCCCGCTGTGTCAGCGGTTTATTCAAGGTTTTCTCTGTGTCCTCTGTGGCGAAGAATTTTTTTGTTCCGGACCTTTCCCTGATATCGAAATGAAAGTGCTAGAATCCGCGCTTTGATTTTTTCAGTCTGAATAGCGATTACCAACACGAGGCATACCATGAGCATCCAGTCCTTCCATCCCCCTGTTCGCACGCTGATGGGTCCGGGACCCTCTGACGTCAATCCGCGCATCCTGGAAGCCATGTCGCGCCCGACCGTCGGCCATCTCGACCCGGTGTTCGTTGCACTGATGGATGAAATGAAAGACCTGCTGCGCTATGCCTTTCGCACCAAGAACGATCTGACCATGCCGGTCTCCGCACCGGGTTCCGCCGGGATGGAAATGTGCTTCGTCAACCTGGTCGAGCCCGGTGACAAGGTCATTGTCTGCCAGAATGGTGTGTTCGGCGGACGTATGAAAGAAAATGTCGAGCGCTGCGGCGGTACCGCCGTGATGGTCGAGGACGACTGGGGCAGGGCGGTTGATGCAGAGAAGGTCGAGGCCGCGCTGAAGGCCAACCCGGATGCAAAGATTCTGGCCTTCGTACATGCCGAGACCTCCACGGGCGCCATCTCGGATGCAAAGACACTCGCGGAACTGGCGCGTGCCAATGACTGCCTGGTGATCGCGGATACCGTGACCTCGCTGGCCGGTTCCCCGTTGCTGGTCGACGAGTGGCAACTCGATGCCGTTTATTCAGGCACGCAAAAATGCCTGTCCTGCGTCCCCGGCCTGTCGCCCGTGACCTTCAGCCAGAAAGCCGTTGATACGGTCACCAGTCGCAAGACCCGGGTGCAAAGCTGGTTTCTCGACCTCAACCTGGTGCTGGGTTACTGGGGAGGTGGCGGCAAACGTACCTACCACCACACTGCGCCGGTCAATACACTCTACGGGCTGCACGAGGCGCTGGTTATCCTGCAGGAAGAGGGCATCGAAAATTCCTGGGCACGTCACCAGAAGAACCACGAGGCCCTGCGTGCCGGTTTCGAGGCCATGGGGCTTGAATTCGTAGTGCCCGAAGGGGAGCGCCTGCCGCAGCTGAATGCGGTATCGATACCCGATGGGGTGGACGAAGCGGCCGTCAGGTCGGCGCTGTTGTCGAGCTACAACCTGGAAATCGGTGCCGGGCTGGGTGCCATGGCCGGCAAGATCTGGCGTGTGGGCCTGATGGGTTTTGCCAGCAACGAGACCAATGTGCTGTTTTGCCTGGGCGCGCTCGATGCGGTACTCAGTGGTATGCGGGCTCCGATCAACTCCGGCGTGGCGGTCGATGCGGCACGGGCGGTTTACCGCTGATTGAATCGCGCACGCGGTGCGCTCCTACAGGCCTTTCTGTTGGGGTAGGAGCGGATCGCATCCGCGAAAACGTGAAGCACAGGGGCATAAGATTGCCACGTGAGGTAGTGTATCCCTGATTAATGACGCACGCGGTGCGCGCCTGCCCGTTATTTGAATAATTCGAGAAATGCCCCGTAGCCTTCCTTTTCCAGGTCGTCCTTTGCAATGAAGCGCAGCGACGCCGAGTTGATGCAGTAACGCAGGCCGGTTGGTTGTGGCCCGTCGCTGAAGACATGGCCCAGGTGGGACTGTGCAATACTGCTTTTCAATTCCGTGCGTTTCATGAAGAAACGGGTGTCGGTGTGTTCGTTGATGACACCCGACCGGATGGGTTGCGTGAAACTCGGCCAGCCTGTCCCCGACTTGAACTTGTGTGTGGAGCTGAACAGCGGCTCACCCGAGACGATATCGACATAGATCCCGGGTTCCTTGTTGTCCCAGTACTCGTTATCGAAGGCACGTTCCGTGGCCTCATGCTGGGTCACATCATACTGCAGCGTTGTCAGGCGTTTACGGAGTTCATCATCGGACGGTTTCTGGTAGCGGCTGTCAATAACCGCGGGTGTGTCGCCGGCCGGCTCCGGCCCGGCGGATACGACGGCGTTGTACGTCATCAGCGTGGCAGTTGCCGTCAGTGCAGCCAGTGCCAGCAGGCGGGTATGTGTCATGGTCATTCTCGCGGTTGTCGGGATTATCCGGTAAGACCGCACAAACATTGCAGAGTTCGGTACCTGACCGTCAGTCGGCGCTCGCGGGGGATTCAAACGGGTAGGGCAGGGGCTGCAGGCTGAACGCTGCCCCTGCGGCCGAATCGAGGTGCAGCCCGCCGGTTTCTGCCGCACTGATCTGCAGCACCGCCAGGGCCAGCTGACCGCCGTCCGGGTGTGGCTGGGAATCCACGATCCGCCCGGCCGCCTGTTCAGGGTCTGTGGCAGCGAACAACGCGTCACCGGGGGCGGCGGTTTCATCTTGCTCGATATGACCCAGGTACATGCGGCGTTTGAGCGTGCCCAGATACTGCATACGGGCAACGATTTCCTGGCCCGGATAACAGCCTTTCCTGAAGTTGACGCCGTTGATCAACTGCAGGTTGGTCATCTGCGGCACGAACAACTCGGCCGTGGCGGCAAAGATATTCGGGATGCCGGCCAGGATATCGAGCAGGCGCCAGACCGGCTCCCCCACCGGGGCCGCGTGGACATTGACGGCGTTCCAGATCGACTTTGCCGACTCCAGCGATGTCAGGTACAGCTCGAAGCGCGGCATGCTGCCTGGTATACAGATGACCGTGCTGTCAGCGGAACGGGTCACGGTATCGATTGCATCCGGTACTTCCAGCCCGGCCCCTGTCAGCTGCGCGGGTGCCTGCTCGCCGGAGATGCCGATACGCAGGAAATTCTCGGTGGCATCCTCGAGGGTGACGTCGGCACGCAATACATACATGCGCAGGCGCTGCAGCACGGCATCCAGCGAATCCACTGGCAGCCGCAGGTAGTAGGTGTCACCGCTGTGGAAAAGTCGCATCAGGCCCAGGATGCGGCCCTTGGGTGTGCAAAAGGCGCTTAACTGGCTCGCCCCCTCGTCCACGCCGGCGATGTCATTGCTCAGCTGGGACTGCAGAAAACTGCCGGCATCAGCACCGTGCACGGCGATGACGCCCATGAACCCGAGATTGGCGAAAACCGTGCCACCCAGTGCGGCCCGTGCCTCGCGCGCCGGGTTGCCGAAATCACGGACACTGTCGCCGTCCATCTCGGCGCCTGCATCCACAAGGAAGTTTTTCCAGTCCAGTTTCATGGTGATTATGTCAGCTGATACGGAGATTAATTCTAGAGCAAGTGCGGGAACCTGTCAGCCGTGTTCCAGTCACATTATTCGGCTGGTGTTTGGTTCCAGCCGATGGTATAAAGCCGTCAGTTGCAAATACTCCTCATATGAGCGAACAGCGATCTGCGCCAGTTTACCTGAATCTTTTCCGGATAAGCCTTCCGGTTGGTGCAGTGACCTCGATCGCACACCGTATCTCCGGTGTCCTGCTGTTTCTCTCGTTTCCGTTGCTGGTCTACCTGCTGGATCTCTCCCTGCGCGGTCCTGACGGCTTTGCCGCCGCCGTTGACTGGTTGAGCAACGACTATATCCGGCTGGGATCGGTGATCATCGCCTGGTCGCTGTTTCATCACCTGATCGGCGGGATTCGTTTTCTGCTGCTCGATCTCGAACTGGGCATCACGCGCCCGCGTGCACGCGCCACTGCCTGGCTGGTCAATATTGCCGCTGTTGCGGCTGCGTTGCTTTATTTGTGGTGGGTGCTGTGAGCGGGACAACGGACGGCTTGCGGGCCTGGCTGCTGCAGCGCATCAGCGCGGTGTACCTGGCCGGCTTCGTCATTTACCTGCTGCTGCATTTCTACTCGCATCCGCAACCGGATTACCCGGCGTGGCGCGCATGGGTTGCGCAACCGCTGGTCGCGATCGCCTTTGCCGGCTTCATACTCGCGCTGCTGGTGCATGGCTGGGTAGGGCTGCGGGACGTGGTGCTCGATTATGTCCGTCACCTCGGCCTGCGGATGCTGATACTGACATTGATTGCCTTCCTGCTGATCGGTTGCGGTTTCTGGGCGGTGCGTGTGTTGATACTGGTCAGCCTGTGACGATGGATATTCCGCGCCGCAGATTCGACACCCTGATTATCGGTGCCGGTGGCGGCGGTCTGCGCGCGGCACTGCAGCTGTCCCGGGCCGACGCGCATGTCGCCGTCGTCTCCAAGGTGTTCCCGACGCGGTCACACACGGTGGCGGCCCAGGGGGGCGTCAACGCGGCGCTGGCCAACGTGCGTCCGGACGACTGGCACTGGCACATGTTCGATACCGTCAAGGGCAGCGACTACCTGGGCGACCAGGATGCCATCGAATACATGTGCAGGGCCGCCCCCAGGGCCGTGTACGAACTTGAACATTTCGGTGTGCCGTTTTCACGGCAGGATGACGGCCGCATCTACCAGCGCCAGTTCGGCGGACAGAGCATGCATTTCGGCGGGGAGCAGGCGGCGCGCACCTGCGCCGCGGCCGACCGTACCGGCCACGCCATCCTGCACTCGCTCTACCAGCAGAATATCCGGGCGCGCACCCACTTCTTCGACGAGTATTTCGCCGTTGACCTGCTGCACGCAACCGATGGCCAGGTGCTCGGTGCGCTGGTGCTCGATATCGCCACCGGTGAACTGCTGATCATCGAGTCCAAGACCACCCTGCTGGCGACCGGCGGTGCGGGACAGATTTTCCGCACCAATACCAATGCGCTGATCAATACCGGGGATGGCATGGGGATGGCGCTGCGTGCCGGCGTGCCGCTGCAGGATATGGAATTTGTGCAGTTTCACCCGACCGGTATCGCCGGCAAGGGTATGCTGCTCAGTGAAGGCGCACGCGGCGAGGGCGGTTACCTGATCAACAGCGAGGGCGAACGCTTCATGGAGCGTTATGCGCCCAATGCCAGGGACCTCGCCAGCCGTGATGTGGTCAGTCGCGCCATTGTCACCGAGATTCGCGAGGGGCGCGGTTGCGGACCCGGGCGGGACCATGTCCTGCTGCAGATGCACCACCTCGATGCCGAACTGATCAAAAAACGGCTGCCGGCGATCCGTGACAGTGCACTGACGTTTGCCGGTGTGGATATGTGCGATGCGCCGGTGCCGGTCTTCCCGACGGCGCATTACACCATGGGCGGTATTCCCACCAATCGCTTCGGTCAGGTGGTCGCGCCCATCGAGCAGGGGCCCGAGGAGGCGATACCGGGCCTGTATGCGGCCGGGGAGTGTGCCTGTGTCTCGGTGCATGGCGGCAACCGCCTGGGCGGCAATTCGCTGCTCGACATCATCGTCTTCGGCCGCGCGGCCGGCAACCAGATCATCGAGTTCCTGGGCGAGAACAGGTATCACCAGCCGTTGCACGACCAGGCGCTCGCGCCGGTGCTGCAGCGCCTGGCGCGCTGGGAGCAGCAGGGTGAGGGCGAATCCGTCGATGCAATGCGCTCGGAACTGACCCGTACCATGGAGGAACACTGTGGCGTTTTCCGTACCGAAGAGTTATTAAAGGAGGGCGTGGACAAGGTCCTGTCCCTGGAACAGCGCATGAAGGATATACGGCTGCGTGATAAAAGCCGGGTGTTCAACACGGCGCGCATCGAGGCGCTGGAGCTGGAAAACCTCATGGATGTCGCGGTGGCAACCATCATGTCCGCCTGGAAGCGCCGGGAAAGCCGGGGTGCGCACTCACGCATCGACTTTCCGGAACGGGATGACGTCAACTGGCTGCGTCACAGCCTGTACCACCGGCATGACCGTACCATCGACTACAAGCCGGTGAGGACCAAACCGCTGACGGTGGATTCCTTTCCGCCCAAGCCCCGCACCTACTGAGCAGATGACAGTCGCCCATGAAATTCACCATCTATCGTTTTAATCCGGAGACCGACCCGTCACCCCGCATCCAGGCGTTTTTTCTGGACGATGACGATCTCGACCGGGAGATGATGCTGCTGGATGCCCTGTTGCTGCTCAAGGCGCAGGACGAGACCCTCACCTTCCGGCGCTCCTGCGGTGAGGGCGTGTGCGGTTCAGACGGCATGAACGTCAACGGCCGCAACCTGCTGGCCTGCATCACGCCGCTGTTCTCGCTGAAGACGCCGGTCGACATCCGGCCGATGCCGGGTCTGCCGGTGGTGCGTGACCTGATCGTCGATATGCAGCAGTTTTACCGGCAGTACCGGGCGGTGGATCCGTATCTCGTCAACAAGGATCCGGAGCCGGAAGTCGAGCGCCTGCAGTCGCCGGCCGACCGCGAGAAACTGGATGGCCTGTACGAGTGCATCCTGTGTGGCTGCTGCTCCACCTCCTGCCCGTCATTCTGGTGGAACCCGGACAAGTTCCTCGGCCCGGCCGCACTGCTGCAGTCATGGCGCTTCCTGGCCGACAGCCGCGACCAGGCCACGGATGAACGCCTGGCGAACCTCGCCGGCCCGTTCAAGCTGTTTCGCTGCCACACCATCATGAACTGCGTGGAGGTGTGCCCGAAGGGGCTCAGTCCGACCCGGGCAATCGGCCGTATCAAGGAACTGATGGTCAAGCGCTCGCTATGAACGCACCGTATGGAACGGATCACGCCGCGAACAATCGCACTGCCTGGCAGTGCCGCCGCGGCATGCGTGAGCTCGATGAATTGCTGGGTCAATTCCTGGAACTGCGCTATACGGACCTCGATGCCTGCGACCGGTCGACCTTCAACACCCTGCTGGAATATCCCGATGCAGTACTGCTCGAACTGCTGATGGGACGGATGGCGCCCGCCGATGGCAACATTGCACGACTTGTACGCGCCATACGCGACACCGCTGCGCATTGACCTGCAGACCTCGCGCCTGGCGGCGCTGTGGCTGCTGACGCTGCATGTCGCCGGTGTGGCGGTCCTGCCGTTCACGTCACTGCCGTCCTGGAGCCTGGCCGCGTGTCTGCTGGCGTGTGCGGGCAGTCTGGCATGGCACTGGTCGCGGCAGGTCAGTCGCCGCCAGGCGCCGCTCAGGACCTTTATCTGGAAGAGTGACCGTGATTGCGAGGTCGTGGACGATGACGGTGCAGCAGTGGCGTGTACACTCGCACCGCGGGCATTCGTCATGCCGTGGCTGGTGATTCTTTATTATCGGCAGGGCGCACGGCAGCACAGTCTGTTCATCCTGCCGGACATGCTGCCTGCCGGGACCTTCCGGCGACTGCGCGTGCGTCTGAAAACGGAACTCGGTCAGGCGCGGCCAGCGGACCGTTCATGGCGCCGGACCGCGTAAGGTCGTTGCACGGCAGGGTGATTTTCACTCACCGGTGGTTCGCGCTGCTTGTCGTGCTGGCGCTGAGCGCCTGTGCGCAACCGGCGGACGATGTCATCCGTTTCGGACTTGCCGGCGCACCCGCCAACCTCGATCCCCGCTATGCCACCGATGCCACCTCGGCACGTATCAACCGCCTGATCTACCAGCGTCTGGTCGACTTCGACGATCAGGTGCGCCCGGCACCGTCACTGGCAACCTGGGAGCGGATCGCCCCGCGACACTACCGCTTTGTCCTGCAGCGACCGCGTGCCGATTTCCATGACGGCAGTCCCGTGACGGCATACGATGTCGCCGCAACCTACCGTTCGATCCTCGAACCGGGTGGTTCCTCACCGCATGCCGGTACGCTTAAGCTGATCGAGCGAATCGAGGTGCTGGATGAGGATACCCTGGACTTCTTGCTGGACCGCGCGGATCCGCTGTTTCCGGGTTATGCCGTGATCGGTATCCTGCCGGCCGCGGGAATCGAGGGGAACAGCCCCTTTCACGCGGCACCGCTTGGCAGTGGTCCGTTTCGCATCGACGGGTGGCCGGAGCCGGGCCGCCTGCGGCTGATGCGCAGGGCGGACGGCCGGGTGTTCGAATTCCTGCGCATCGGCGACCCGACCGTGCGCGTGCTGAAACTGTTGCGTGGCGAGATCGACCTGTTGCAAAACGACTTGCCGGCCGAGCTGCTGGATTACCTGGGCAAGCGGCCGGGTATCACGGTGCAGTCCGGAACCGGCAGCAATTTTGCCTACCTCGGTTTCAACCTGCAGGACCCGGATACGGGCAATCTCCCGGTGCGGCAGGCCATTGCGCATGCCATCGACCGGGCGGCTATTATCGAGCATGTCCTCGGCGGTGCCGCACGTTCGGCCTCCGCCCTGCTGCCGCCGGAACACTGGGCGGGTAACCCGGCACTCGCGCCGGTGGAACATGATCCGGACAGGTCACGGCAACTGCTGCGCGAGGCGGGGTTTGACCCGGATAATCCCCTCAGGCTCGACTACAAGACCTCGACCGATCCGGTGCGGGTGCGCATTGCGACCATCCTGCAGCAGCAACTGGCCGAAGTCGGCATCCGCATGACCCTGCGCAGTTATGACTGGGGTACGTTTTTCGGTGATATCAAGGCCGGCCGCTTTCAGATGTACAGCCTGATGTGGGTTGGCATCAAGACACCGGATATCTTCCGCTATGCTTTTCACAGCCAGTCGTTGCCGCCGGGCGGCGCCAATCGCGGCCGCTTCGAAGACAGTCCGACCGACCTTCTGATTGCCCGGGCAGAGCAGGGCGACACGCTCGATAGCCAGGCGGCATCCTGGCGCAGACTGCAGGCGCGCCTGGCGGAGCAGCTGCCCTATGTACCCCTGTGGTACGAGGATCACGTCGTTGCCGTGCGGGACGGCATCAGCGGTTACCGCCTGTCACCCGACGGCAATTACGACGGGCTGATCGATGTCAGAAAAAATGACCTGTAGGAGCGCAGGTATGCGCGAAGGCCAGTCGCATGATTTTTCGCGGACAGCGTCCGCTCCTACATCTGATATTTAGTCGGGCATGGTTTCAAGCTAACGCTATAATCGCCACATGAAAACTGACGAGCTCCTGATCAGGATCAGCATCGACGAACAGCGTTTGCAGTTGCTGGATGCAGACCGGGTCATCATGGATACGGCGATTGCCACGGCGGCCAACGGGCCGGGCGAGATCATGCACAGCGAGTGCACGCCGCGCGGCTGGCACCGGGTGCGTGCACGCATCGGTGCCGGCTGTCCGCCCGGCATGGTGTTCGTCGGACGACGTCCGACCGGAGAGATCTACTCGCCCGCACTGAAGGCCGCAGAACCCCGGCGCGACTGGATGCTGACCCGGATACTCTGGTTGTGCGGGCTGGAGACCGGCAGAAACCGCTTCGGCAATGTCGATTCGATGCGCCGCTACATTTACATCCATGGCTGTCCCGACGAGGATGCGATGGGGGTGCCCTCGTCCCACGGTTGCGTGAAGATGCGCAACGATGAAGTGATCGAGTTATTCGACCGGGTGCCGGTCGGCACCCGCGTATTGATCCAGGAGGCGCCGCTGCAGGGGCAGGCGGATTAGCGCAATCCCGGCCCCGGCTAGAAGCCGTAGAGTCGCGGCAACAGCCAGCTCAGTGTCAGCCACATGATGGCCGTCAGTGGCAGACCGACACGTACGAAATCACCGAAGGTATAACCGCCGGCGTTCATCACCAGCAGGTTGGTCTTGTAGGCCATGGGTGTTGCATAGCTCATGTTGGCACCGAACAGTACGGCCAGCACAAAGGCCTCGGCCGGCAGGCCGAGGCCGTTGGCAATCGAAATCGCGACCGGCGTGCCGATGACGGCCGCGGCATTGTTCGAGATGATATTGGTCAGCAGCGCCATCAGCAGTATCAGCCCGCTGAGAACAAGCGCGGGCGAGAGGCCGCTGGTCAGCGCCAGATAGAGATCGGCAAGGTACTCCGTCGCGCCGGTGCGCGTGAGCGCGAAGCCCAGCGCCAGGCTGACGACGACAATCATGATGACCGAGGTGCTGAGGGAATTGCCGATATCGCGCCAGGCCAGTCCGCCGGTCAGCAGCATCAGCAAGGCCCCGGCAACGGCGCTGACGGCAATGGGCAGCAGGCCGGTGGCGGCGCTGGCAATGACCAGGCCCATGATCAGCAGGGCGACGGGGGCCTTGTCGGTGAACGGCAGGTCCGCGGTGGCATCCAGGACCAGCAGGTCTCCCTCGCGCTTGATGCCGGCCAGCTGTTCGCGTGCCCCCTGCACCAGCAGGATGTCACCGACGCGCAGACGGATGTCACCGATATTTTCCCGCAATGTGCGCACCGTCGTGCCGGCCTTGTGCAGTGCCAGCGTGGCAAGCTGGTAACGGTCTGTAAAGCGGCTCCTGTTCAGGGTCTGGTTGACCAGTGGCGAACCCTGCACCACGACGATCTCGGCGAGTTGCTGGTCCTTTGCCTCCAGCGGATGTTCCTCGTCCACGGCTACTTCACCGGAGTACAGGGCGGCACCGAGTACCTGTTCGAATTCCTTGAGTTGTACCGGCGTGTCATCGACATACAGGATGTCGCCGGCCTGTATGAGGATGTCGGGCAACGGCAGCAGCATACCGGCACCTCGCTGGACGCGCTGCACCCGCATCGCATCACCGGTTTTTTTCCGCAATTCGGCCAGCGGGCGGCCCACGGCAAAGCTGCCGTCGGGAATGTTGAGCTGGGCGGTGAAAATGCGCGGCGAGGTGTCGGTCATGGCCGCCTCGCGCTCGGGCAGGATGCGTGGTGCGATCAGCCAGAGATAGAGAATGCCCAGACTGCCGGCAATCACGGCAGGGAGATAGAAGTCGAACATGTCGAATCGTCGCAGGCCGAGGTCGGCCGCGACCCCCACCACCAGCAGGTTGGTCGAAGTGCCGATGGTGGTGGCCATGCCGCCGACCAGGGTGGACAGGCCCATCGGCATGAGGATGCCGGATGCGCTGGTACCGGCGCGCAGCGAGACGCTCACCAGGATCGGCAGGAGCAGCACCACAATGGGTGTGTTGTTGACGAAGGCGCTCAGCAGGCCGGCCAGCAGCAGCGTCACCAGCAATGACAACCGGGGGCTGTATGACCACATGCGTGCCAGCACCCGTCCGAACGGTTCCAGTGCACCGGTGCGTACCAGGCCATGCCCGACGATCATCAGGCCGCAGACGGCGACCAGGGCCTCGTGTCCGAATCCACTGAAGAAGTCGACGGCATGCACTACCTGTGAGCCGTCATGGTAGGGGAACCATTCAAAACCAACGGTCAGCAGCACGAGTACCGCGAGACTGGAGGTTTCGAGCGGGATACTCTCGCGCGTGAACAGGAACAGGGCAACCACCGTCAGGGCGAGTACAGCCAGTGCATGGGGATCGGGCAGGGCGGGCATAGGTTGCTATTCTGGCATAGTCGCGGACAAGGGTTATCGGCTGTGTGGCCGCTCTGTTGTACTTGTGACCAATGCCCCCTGGACCGCCGGGACCGTATCTCTATGGTACCGCTGTCCCATGGCCGCTGGCTGGCCTGTTGCCTGTCGGTCCGATCACATGAGGCTGGTGCCGCTGCCAGCATAATACGGGCAGCCATTGTTCATATCCCGATCCGGCCGTGTCGACGGCTAATCCGGAGCTCATTTTACCGATCGTCGCGCCCAGCGCCACCTGCCCGTCCACAGGAACTCTGTTTGGCCGTTAAAGTCTGATATGCGTGCGGCCGTTAAAGTCGTTACACCGGTTTTCCAGACGCAGCGGGGTACGGCTATGGACATGGTGAACAACCCTATCAACGGACGTGTATCACGCTCGCTTGCGGTCTGCTGCGGTCTCCTCATCGCGATTCTGTCATATCCACTGCCGGCTGACACGCGCTCGCCGGCCGATTCGTTCATGCGTGGCTGGAATGCCTTTGAATCAGGTCATTACCAGACTGCACTGGATTACTGGCTGCCGCTGGCCGAACAGGGCGACCCGAATGCACAGCTGAATATCGGTCTGATGTACGATACCGGCCGGGGTCTGGATAACGATGCCGGCCAGGCGGTGTACTGGTACCGGCAATCCGCGGAAAACGGTCTCGCGGCTGCCCAGTTCAACCTGGGGCTGATGTACCGCGACGGTCAGGGTGTCGAACAGGACGCACATCTCGCGAACAGCTGGCTGGAACGGGCCGCTGC
>JABDRC010000362.1 GCA_013041945.1 Halobacteria archaeon | reverse complement strand
GCATCTTCGATGCCTCGGTGCGCTACCGGGCGGATGGCGTGCCGCTGGTGGTGATCGCCGGCAAGGAATACGGCTCCGGTTCCTCGCGCGACTGGGCGGCGAAGGGACCGCGCCTGCTTGGTGTGCGCGCGGTGATTGCAGAAAGCTATGAACGCATTCACCGCTCCAACCTGGTCGGCATGGGTATCCTGCCGCTGCAGTTCAAGGCCGGTGATACACCGGCAAGCCTCGGGCTGGACGGACGGGAAACCTTCGACGTTGCCGGTCTGCAGGACGGCCTGGCCGAATATACCCGCGTGACCGCAACCGCGGCCGACGGCAGTGAAACAGTGTTCGATGCACGCGTGCGTATCGACACGCCACAGGAATACGAGTACTACCGCAACGGCGGCATCCTGCACTACGTGCTGCGCCAGCTGGCCGCCTGAGCGGTCGCACTACAACGAGGACAGATATGGACTTGTCACAGCTTACCGCGGTATCCCCGGTCGACGGTCGTTATGGCGGCAAGACCGAAACCTTGCGGCCGATCTTCAGTGAATACGGTCTGATCCGCCACCGCGTAATCGTCGAGATACGCTGGTTGCAGGCACTCGCTGAACACAAGGGGATCGCCGGGGTCCCGTCACTGGGCGGCCACGCGGAACATGTCCTGAACGACATCATCGAGAAATTCAGCGAGCAGGATGCGCAGCGGGTCAAGAATATCGAGCGCACCACCAACCATGATGTCAAGGCGGTCGAGTATTTCCTGAAAGAGAAAATCACCGGCAACGAGGAGCTCGAGTCCGTCAGCGAATTCATCCATTTCGGCTGCACCTCCGAGGATATCAACAACCTGGCCTATGCCCTCATGCTGCGCGAGGCGCGCACCCAGTCGCTGCTGCCGCTGATGGATGACGTAATCCTTGCCATCGAACAACTGGCGAAACGATATGCCGACCGGCCGATGCTGTCGCGCACCCATGGCCAGACGGCCTCGCCGACGACCGTCGGCAAGGAAATGGCCAACGTCTGCGCTCGTCTGCACCGTCAGCGCGCACAGTTCACGGCCGTACCGATACTCGGCAAGATGAACGGTGCCGTGGGCAACTACAACGCCCACCTGGTGGCCTACCCCGATGTCGACTGGCCGGCATTTTCCGCTGCCTTCATCAGCGAGCTCGGCCTGGAGGTCAATCCCTACACCACGCAGATAGAACCGCACGACTATATGGCCGAACAGTTCGATGCGCTGGCCCGTTTCAATACCGTGCTGATCGACTTCTGCCGGGACATGTGGGGCTATATCTCGCTGGGGTATTTCCGGCAGAAGACCGTGGCCTCCGAGGTCGGTTCCTCGACCATGCCGCACAAGGTAAACCCGATCGACTTCGAGAACTGCGAGGGCAACCTCGGTATCGCCAATGCACTCTATGGCCACTTTGCCGCGAA
Organism: Halobacteria archaeon; assembly: GCA_013041945.1. Taxonomy (GTDB): domain Bacteria; phylum Pseudomonadota; class Gammaproteobacteria; order UBA9214; family UBA9214; genus UBA9214. The sequence goes on along the minus strand of JABDRC010000362.1, from coordinate 14,895 downwards.
ACTGCCCATCTCCCGCTGGCAGCGCGATCTCAGCGACTCGACCGTGCTGCGCAATATCGGTGTAGCAGTCGGGCACACTGTGATTGCCTGCGAATCCTGCCTCAAGGGCATTGGCAAGCTGCAGCTCGACGAGCAACGCACCCTTGCCGACCTGGACAGCAGCTGGGAAGTGCTGGCGGAGGCGTTGCAGACCGTCATGCGCCGCTACGGCATCGACAAGCCCTATGAAAAACTCAAGGCACTGACCCGTGACCAGGACGTCAACCAGGCCACCCTCCACGCCTTCCTGCAGTCACTCGAACTGCCGGATGAAGTGCGCGATGAACTGTCCAGACTGACGCCCGCAACCTACACCGGCAACGCCAGTGACCAGGCCGGCAACATCTGACGTCAGCTACAGGGTTATTGACGCAGACTGGTTGCAGCATGAATCAGCAATCAGGGACATCCGCCATGCCGTGTTCGTGGTTGAACAGGATATCCCCGCTCAACTTGAATGGGATGGACTGGACGCTGGCTGTTGCCACGCACTCGCCCTGCTCGATGATGGTCGTGCCGTCGCGACCGGCCGCCTGATGCCAGACGGGCGACTGGGTCGCATGGCAGTGCTTGCTGAATGGCGCGGCAGGGGAATCGGGCGGGCAATCCTGGAACATTTGGTGGCCCGGGCACGTTGCCGGCACCTGAACGGTGTCTATCTGCATGCACAGATCAGTTCGGCCGGCTTCTACCGGAAAGCGGAATTCGAGGTGCGCGGCGACCCCTTCGAGGAAGCGGGCATAGCGCATGTTGAAATGGCCAGGAAACTGGCCTGAGCGCTTCAGTGCTTGCTGAATATGAGGCGCGTAACGGGATGGATGTTCACGTGTCTGATCGGCACCCATTCCGCCGAGATATTATTCAGCCGACGGTCCGGACTGTAGCGCCGGTCACACTTCGCGGAACGATTGTCCCTCAGCACGAAGTTACGCCGGTCTATACGTTTTCTGCGCTCTTTCATCTGTCAGTCCATGTTCGGGGAGAAGTCTCATTGACATTCTCGGTCAGGTCCACAGCAAAAGGCTATTGTACCAAGGTCGTAACCGCCCGCCCGCATCGGCCAGGGACACGGGCGGACAATCCGGTCACTACGGGAACGCCGGGATGACCGGTTCGGTTCCCTCGATATGCGCCTCCGGGTGATGTTTGCGCACCAGCGTGGTGATTTCGTCAACCCGCGGCTTGGGCACATCGACCATCATCAGCAGGTTGCCCTCTTCGATGGCTTTCTCGAACTCCGTCAGCCGCGAACTGGGGGCGGATATGCCGATCATGCTGGACATCCAGGCGCCCAGGCCGGCACCGGCCAGCCCGATACCGAGGATAGCACCGCCTGCCAGGCCGATACCGGGGATCGCCACGGCGGCGATACCGGCGAGGACGCCGGTCGCTCCGCCAACGGCCAGGCCCCGCTCGACGGCCGGGACGAAATCGCTTTCCTGTAACAGGCCGGCCTCCGGCAGGTTGGCTTCGGTCAGTACGTGATGATCGGACGCCGCAATATGCATGTGGCGTTCCTCGATGCGTGCCAGCAGCAGTTCATCGACGATGACCTTGGCGCTGTCGGCATCAGGGATCAGGAAATAAAGCCTTCTCATGTGTTTCCTCCTTGCCTGCCTGCAATCGGCAGTAAGCTCTTGTTATCTCGCTAGGGTGAAGTATAGATCATCTGCAGGCGTGAAACACGTCCCGCACCTTCAGGATCACTGCAGTTGCAGGGCCGCCTTGACCGGAAAGTTATCCGGCACCGGCCTGCTTCCAGTCGTGATAGTCCGCGGGTGTATCGAGATCGGCGCGGGTTGGCAGCGCATCCCAGGCGAGTCCGAGCGCCTCGATGTGCCGCAGGGTTGTTGCCATGACCTGCGGGCTGCCCCAGGGCACCGCCTCGAACAGCCGCGCGTGATGGCGGGTCATACCGAGCAGGTAATAGCCCCCGTCCCCGGCGGGTCCCAGCACCACATCGCTGCCGTCTCCCAGCCGCTGCAATGCCGTGGCGATATCGTCGGCCGTCAAGGCCGGGCAGTCCGCGCCGATGAGCACCACCCGCTTCGCCTGCAGCAGGGCAGCGGCGATGGCCCGGGACATGCGCTGCCCCAGGTCACCCTGACCCTGCCCGGTCAGGGTGACGGGATAACGCCTGCGACAGTCCGCGAAGAAGTCCTGGCGTGCATCCGGTGCACAGCACAGTTCCACCGGACACAGGTCGGCCGTACACAGTTTCTGCAGGGTGTCCTCGAGCAGTTGCCGGTAGAGCCGCGCCGCGCCTGCCGTGCCCAGCAAGGGCACCAGGCGGGTCTTCACCAGGCCCGGCAGTGGCGCCTTGCTCATCACGATCACGCGCGCCTGTGGATACTTCATCGGGTATGCAGCGCGTAGTAGCGGGCCAGTCGCTGCGACGGTACGCCGAGGTAATAGGCCAGCCGCAGTCCCCACATGGTGAGGATTGTTTTGATTATGCCCCGGCGGCGCCAGCGCCGGGCAGATGTCAGCAGGCGCATCTGCGGCACCAGCGGACGCGTCCTGCGCCGCAGTGCGCGGCTGGCCGAGATGTCTTCCATCAGCGGGATATCCTCGAAACCGCCTATGCGCTCGTAGGCCGCGCGTGTCATGAACATGCCCTGGTCGCCGGTGGCGATACCGGTCAGGCGCGAGCGCAGGTTCATGCAGCGGGCGACCCAGCCCAGCAGCAGGCCGGCATCGTCCAGTTCGACATCGAACCGCCCCCAGTCGTGCCGGCCTGACGCCAGCGCAGTGATGATCAGCCGGTCGGCATTGTCCGGTACCCGGGTGTCGGCATGCACAAACCAGAGGACGTCGCCGGTTGCGACCCGCACCCCGGCATTCATCTGCCGGGCACGACCGCGGCGGCTGCTGATGACCCGGTCGGCCGCCTGACCGGCCAGCTGCACCGTCGCATCGTGACTGCCGCCATCCACCACGATAACTTCATGGCCGCGCGCGCGCATGGACTGCAGGCAGGCCAGCGTGGCATCCAGGCAAGCCGCTTCGTTCAGCGCGGGGATGACGATCGACAGGACCGGTTTGTCAGCCGCAGCAGCCGCCACTGGCAGACTCCGACGGACAACAGGCCGACGACGTTTCATCCGCCGTCGACAGGTCGATGAAGGCGCCGTTGTAGACCGGGCCGGTCAGCAGCCGGTGGCGTTCCGCGGTGACGGCGATGCGTTCGCCCCGGCGGTAGCAACGACCGGTTTCATCCGTCACCGATTCGAACGGTCCGCGGTAGACAAGTTCATGACAGTCATCGCCGTCGTTCGCGACGGCCGGTCTGACGGCCGTCAGCGTGACCGAGCGAAAGGTAATGCCGTTGACGATGCGCCAGGGCTGCACTTCCCACCTGTCATAAGTGATCGCGCTGAAACCCGCCGCGGCGAACATGGCCGGCATTTCCGCCTCGTGGAAGGCGCCGGACAGGCAGCCGCTCCACAACTCGGGATCCTGCTTCATGTCGGCGGGTACCGGCCGGTCGCTGATAATGTCGGAAATTGCAATGCGCCCGCCCGGTTTCAGTACGCGAAACACTTCGCTGACCATCTGCTGCTTCTCGCTGTCGGCCACCAGGTTGAGCACACAGTTCGAGATCACCAGATCAATCGAATTGTCCGGGATCAGCGGACGCGTCGCTTTTTGCTGTTCCTCGCGCTGCCCGAGACGGATGCGGTCATGCTCTCCCTGCACCGGGTTTTCGGCCAGCCAGTCCTGCATGGCACGGATATCAAGGGCGAGATCCTGGATTTTCCCTTTCAGGAACTTCACCCGGTCGCCGCCGAGGCGCGCCGCCATGGCCGACTGGTACTTGCAGGCCAGTGCGAGCATGTCATCGTTCATATCGATGCCGATGACCCGGCCGCGTGAACCGACCAGCTGTGCGGCCATGTAGCAGATCTTGCCGGCCCCGGAGCCGAGATCCAGGACGATGTCGCCGGTACGCACGTAGCGTGACGGGTCACCGCAACCGTAATCGCGCTCTATGATTTCACGCGGCAATATTGCCAGCAGGCTGCTGTCATAATCCACCGGACAGCAGAGTGCGTCCTGTCTTGCCTGTGCCCCTGCCGTGTAACGGTCGAGTACCGCGCCGTCTATATTCATGAATTGCTGTTTCCTGGTTGTTGAATTCAGTTATACAAGTGCACCGCCGCAACCGGAGCCCTGCCCGGCAGTGCAGCCATAACAGTGGTCGGCAACGTTGATTGCACGTCCCCTGATGTCCTGACCCGCCAGCTCGTTGATGTGTATTTTACCCTGCCTGCCGGCGGGGATGGGAAGACCCAGCATCTGATTGAAATCGCAGTCGTAGACATAACCCCGCCAGTCTACGCTGATCAGCGTACGGCACATCACGGAGTCCAGGTTTTCATTCCTGTATGCGTGTTTCAGCAACCGCATGTAGCCGTCGAACTCGTCACGGCTCACCAGCGTGCTGCCGAAGCGCTTGATCGGCATGTTCGCCAGCGTCAGGAGATTGTTGAAGCCAATGCCGTAGTGCCGGTCGAGATGCTGCCGGTAGTCCGCCTCCAGCGCCTGCTGCGCCGGCGGCAGCACGGGCCCCTGCGGGTTGTACACGAGATCCAGCACCCGTCCCGAGCCGGGTTTTCCGTAACCGAGTTCATTCAGTCGCCGCAACGCCGCCAGGCTGTCATCGAACGTCCCGTCACCACGCTGGGCTTCGACATTTTCTTTTAAATAACATGGGAGTGAAGCCACTATTTTAACCTGATTATGAGCCATGAAAGCGGCCGTGTCTTCCTGTCCGGGTGTCAGCAGTACGGTCAGATTGCAGCGATCGATGACGTCCAGACCGCGTGCGCGTGCGGCCAGTACCAGCTTCCTGAAGTGCGGATTGAGTTCCGGCGCGCCGCCGGTCAGGTCCAGCACGCGCAGTTCGCTGCGGTCGAGAAAACGAATGATGTCCTCAACCGTGTCGGCGTCCATGATCTCGGTACGCTTCGGTCCGGCATTGACATGGCAGTGCAGGCAGGACTGGTTGCACAGGTAGCCGACATTGACCTGCAGCGTCTCCAGCCGGGCGCGGCTCAACGCGGGAAAATCACTGTGCTGCAATAATGGCAGGGTTGCATGCATGCCGTGGTCCTGTCGTCAGGGTATCAGCCGGTTTAGCAGCCAGACGAGCAGACGCACCTTGCGCGACTGCAGCAAACCGGCATACGTGCTGTTGATTGTACGCCGGTTGAGCTGTGCATAGGTAGGATAGGCATGCACCAGTTCACTGAGTTGCTTTGCCTTGGCACCGAGCTGCATGGCCAGCGCCACTTCATGGATCAGTTCCCCGGCATGCGCTCCCACGATACTGGCGCCGATGATCCTGCCCTTGCTGAGCAGAAACCTGGCATGGCCGGCGGGCGCATCGTCTGCAATCGCACGGTCGATATCCGCCATGGGAAATTCCGCGACCTCGTACCTGATCCCCTTGTCACCCGCCTGTTGTTCCGTCAGGCCGACCGCGGCGACTTCCGGGTCGGTATAGACGACCACCGGCACGACACGGTAGTCGGTTTTTTTCGGCATTCTGAATGCGATATTGGCCAGTGCCACACCCGCCTGGTATTCGGCCACGTGCGTGAACTGCAGCGGGCCGCAGACATCACCGACGGCATAGATGTGGCGCCGCGAGGTGCGCAGGCGGTTATCGACCCGGATCCCCCGCCGGTCGTATTCAACGCCCGCCGCGTCGAGGCCGAGCCCGTTCACTGCCGGCCGGCGGCCGGCCGCCACCAGGATACGATCGCACTCGACGGTCTCGCCCGACTCGAGCACGATCTGGCGGGCGTCTCCGGCCCGGCGCACCGACGCAATGGCCGCGGACAGGCGCACGTGCACGCCTTCCGCCTCGAGTACCTCCCAGAGCGTTTCCGCTGCCTTGTGGTCCATGCGTCCGAGCAGCTGGTCGGCCATTTCCACGATCGTGACCTCGCTGCCGAGGCGTGCAAATGCCTGCGCCAGTTCCACACCGATCGGTCCACCGCCGATGACGGCCAGGCGTGCAGGCAGCTTGCGTCGCTGAAAAATCGTTTCGTTGGTGTCATAGCCGGCCTCGTCCAGCCCCGGTATGGGCGGGATCGATGGCTGCGAGCCCGTCGCAATCAGAAAACGGCGGCCGCGAATGATCTCCTCGTCCACCACCACTTCCCGCTCGCCGGTGAAGACCGCCTTGCCGAAACGCACGTCACAGCCATAGCTGCGAAAGCGTTCCGGATCATCATGCAACTGGATCTTGCCGATGACGCGATCGACATGGGCGATGGCACTGGCAAAATCGATGTCCGGCATGGACGACAGCAGGCCCGTGGCCACGCCGTGCCGCGTGGCATGGGCAATACGCGACATCGCAATCAGCGACTTGCTGGGTACACAGCCGGTATGCAGGCAGTCACCGCCGAGCCGGTCGGACTGCTCCACCAGGGTAACCCTGAGGCCCAGTTGGGCAGCGACGCTGGCGACCACCAGGCCACCGGGTCCGCCGCCGATCACGACCAGGTCCTGTTTCACGATGGACTCCCCTGCTTCCCGCGCCGCAGCTTCATGATGATGCGCGACAGGAACGCAACACTTGCGACCACTGCAATGGCCAGCAGGAGCTTGCGGATGACGTCTTCCCCGCCGCCGGCCAGTTCGCGACCGGCGTAACCGAGATAGGTATAGGCCGCGCCACCCGGCGCCATGAAAATGAACGAGGTAATGATGTAGTGCATGAGCGGTATCTTCGTCAGCCCCAGTGCATAATTCAGCAGGTTGAAGGGAAACAGCGGCACCAGGCGCACGAAGGCGACAAAGCGCCAGCCCTCCTCCTCCACGCCCCTGACCAGCTGACCGAGTCGCTTGCCGGTGCGCTGCGCCACCCAGTCAGCGGCGAGGAAGCGCGCCAGCAGAAAGGCCAGTGTCGCACCGATAGTCGCGCCGGTGAGATTGTACAGGGTGCCGTAAAAGGGGCCGAACAGGACGCCGCCGGCCAGCGTAAACAACAACCCCGGCAAAAAGAACACCGTGGCAATGGCATAACCGCCGATAAACACCAGCGGCGCCAGCCAGCCCAGTTGCCCGACATGCTCCGCCAGGGCATCGACCGACAGGCGATCACGCAACATGACCGCGGCCGCGATTCCGGCCAGCAACAGCAGCAGGATCAGTACGCGTCGCTTCGCCTCAGGACTCATCATGTGTATCCCAGCTGCGCCGGTTGATCGCATAGCCGGATATCCTGCCCTGGAACGGCATCAGCAGCAGGCCGGGCAGGCGAATACAGTGCGCCGGATCGCGCCAGGTATCGATACCGATCACCATATCCGTGTGGCCGTCCTGCGGCTGGTCCCGGTAGGTGCCGAACAGCCGGTCCCACAACGACAGGTTGAAGCCGAAATTCGAGTTGGTTTCGTGCTCGAGGTGCGAGTGGTGCACGCGGTGCATGTCCGGGGTCACGATCAGCCAGCGCAGTACACGGTCGAGCGGGCGCGGGATGCGCACGTTGCCGTGATTGAACATCGAGGTCGCATTCAGCAGTACCTCGAAGATCACCACGGCCACCAGCGGCGGTCCCAGCAGGACAATGACGGCAAACTTGATCAGCATGGAGAGAATGATCTCCACGGGGTGAAAGCGGGCACCGGTGGTGACATCGAAGTCCATGTCGGCATGGTGAACCCGGTGCAGGCGCCAGAACGCCGGTATTGCATGGAACATCACATGCTGCAGGTAGATCGCCGCATCCAGCACGATGACCGCCAACAGCGAGGCCAGCCAGACCGGCCAGTCCAGCTGGTTCAACACACCCCACTGCTGCTGCTGCGCAGTCAGGGCCACGCCGATGGCCGCGGTCGGGAACAGTACTCTCAGCAGGACGGTATTCAGCACCACCAGCACGATATTGTTCAGCCAGCGCCTGCCCTTTGACTGGGTCAGTGACCGGCGCGGTGTGACGACCTCCCACACGGCCATCACCGCGAAGACGCCGAAGAAGAAGCCGAGGCGAATGACCGCCTCGTTGTTGAAGATGAAATCATCCATGTTCCGAACAGTACCCTGTCTCTGTCAGCTTGCCGTGGGTCTCGACCATTTCCAGCGCATCCAGCAGCACGCGGCTGCCGGCACCGGGGCGGTGTGCATGTTCGCTGATATGGCGCCGCCAGCGGCGCGCACCCGGCACACCCTGGAACAGTCCGAGCATGTGGCGGGTGATATGTTTGAGCTGCGTACCGCCATTCAGTTCCCTTTCGATATACGGCAGCATCTGCATGACCAGTTCCCGCCGGGTTGGCACGGCGTGGTGATCAGCGAAGAAGCGGCCATCGACACCGGCGAGCAACAGGGGGTCATGGTAGACCGCGCGGCCGAGCATGACACCGTCCACATGCTGCAGCTGACCGGCCACTTCATCGAGGCTGGCAATGCCGCCGTTGACGATGATTTCAAGAGCGGGGAAATCCAGCTTCAGTTGCCAGACATAGTCATACTTCAAGGGCGGTACGGTACGGTTCTCCTTCGGGCTGAGTCCCTGCAGATAGGCCTTGCGGGCGTGGATGACGAACACGCGGCAACCGCCCTGGCTGACGGTCCCGACGAACCGGCACAGGCCCGCGTATGAATCCATGTCATCGATACCGATTCGGGTCTTCACGGTCACCGGTATCGAAACGGCCTGCTGCATCGCGGCCACACAGTCGCTGACCAGCCGCGGCTCTGCCATCAGGCAGGCCCCGAACCGCCCGGACTGCACGCGGTCACTCGGGCAACCGACATTCAGGTTGATTTCATCGTAGCCGTAATCGGCACCGATGCGCGCACTCTCGGCGAGTTCCGCCGGCACACTGCCGCCAAGCTGCAGCGCCAGCGGGTGCTCGCCGGCATCGTATGCCAGGTGGCGGTCGCGGTCTCCATGCAGGATGGCGCCGGTTGTGACCATCTCCGTATAGAGCCGCGTGTGCTGGCTGAGCAGGCGCAGCAGGTAGCGGCAGTGGCGGTCGGTCCAGTCCATCATCGGCGCGACGGCAACACGGTGTGTCAGGGATTCAGTGATAGCGATTCTCTGCCTGTTGGTTTTCAGAATTATGCCCGGCCGGCCGATAAGCTGTAATAGCAGGCGCCCGCGGGTGATGCCTGTCACATTACATGAATTTCGACTTTTGTATTTCAGCCGCGGGTGCTATAGTCCAGACGAATGGATTATTCGAGAAATGCCCATATTTACCAAGGAGTTAGTCATGGATATTAGTCGACCGGTCGCGTTTTTCCTGTCCCTGTTTCTGTTCATGTCGGGACCGGCAGCCGCCGATGTGCTGCTGGTTGACAGTATCCAGTCGGCTCCCGCGATGCAGACACCCCGTGCCGGCACCACGATGAGCAGTGTGCGCCAGGGCTACGGCGACCCGCTGACCGAGTATCCGACGGTATCGACGGCCGGTGTTCCGCAACAGCCGCCCATCACGCGCTGGGACTTTAGCGGCTTTTCCGTTTTCTTCGAACACGACCGTGTCATCCACTCGGTCGTGCATCGCGCTGCCGGCAACTAGATACCCCCGGCGCAGGCGGCACATCGACCGTCCGGTCGTCACCCCGCCTCCTGCGCTCCGTGCTGGTCCCTGAATTCGCACCCCAGTCCGGTGTTGCGCTGACCTGGCCGCACGGCCACTCGGACTGGCGCACCGCACTAAACGACATCATCCCCGTCTATGTCGAGATCGCCCGCGCCGTACTGGCGCATGAGCGCCTGCTGATCATTTGTTACGACGCGACCCATCGCGACACCATCCACGACACCCTCGAACAGGCCGGCCTGCCGGGCAGTGACATCGCATACGCCTGCGCCGCGTCAAATGATACCTGGATACGCGATTACGGCCCGCTGGTGACGTTGCAGCACGAGGCACTCGAACTGCACAACTTCACGTTCGACGGCTGGGACGGCAAGTACCCGGCCGCACTGGATGACGGCATGACCCGGACACTGCATGCCGACGGACACTTCGGCGTGCTGCCACTGGCGCGTCATTCACTGGTGCTCGAGGGCGGCAGTATCGATACCGACGGGTGCGGCACACTCCTGACGACCGCACGCTGCCTGCTCGGCACCGGCCGCAACCCGGGGACCGGGCGGGCTGACATGGAGTCGGCGCTGCAGGCGACGCTCGGCGCCAGGCGCGTATTGTGGCTGGATCATGGCGAGATCATCGGTGATGACACGGACGGCCATGTCGACATGCTGGCACGTTTTTGTTCGGCCGACACCATTGCCCATGCCAGTTGCGACCGCCGCAGTGATCCCCACTATCGGCCGCTCAAGGCCATGGCGGCGCAGCTGCAGGGTTTCACGACCGGGAGTGGCCGGGACTACCGGCTGGTCCCCCTGCCCTTGCCAGCACCCTGCTTCGATGAGGATAATCGGCGTCTGCCAGCCAGTTATGCCAATTTCCTTATTATCAACGACGCCGTCCTGATGCCTGCCTACAACGACCCGGCCGATCATGTTGCCGCACAGGCCCTGCAGGACTGTTTTCCGTCACGCACCATCACCCCGATCGACTGCCTGCCGCTGATCAGGCAGGCTGGCAGCCTGCACTGCGCCACGCTGCAACTGCCGGCAGGCGTACTGAACGTCAGCGATGGGTAGCCGGGTTCTCCGCGTCGGGCTGGTGCAACATGCCTGCGGGAATGACCGCGAGGCGAACCTGGTCACGACTATCGCCGGCATTGAACAGGCGGCTGCAGAAGGCGCACGGCTTGTATTGCTGCAGGAGCTCCACCGCAGCCGTTATTTCTGCCAGCAGGAGGACGCGCGTCACTTCGACCTGGCCGAACCGGTGCCGGGCGAGACCACCGCGAGACTCGGCGAGCTGGCTGCCCGCCTGGGTATCGTGATCGTGGCCTCGGTGTTCGAACGGCGCGCCGCCGGCATCTACCACAATACGGCCGTCGTCATGGACACCGACGGCAGCCTGGCCGGCCGTTACCGCAAGATGCATGTCCCGGACGATCCGGGTTACTGCGAGAAATACTATTTCACGCCCGGCGACCTGGGCTTCAGCGCCATCCAGACCTCGCTCGGCAAGCTGGGTGTGCTGGTCTGCTGGGACCAGTGGTTCCCGGAAGCGGCGCGCCTGATGGCGCTGGACGGCGCCGAGATCCTGCTGTATCCGACGGCCATCGGCTGGGATGATACGGCAACGGAGCAGACCCGGTCGCTTGAGCTGGAGGCCTGGCTGACCATCCAGCGCGCGCATGCCATCAGTAACTGCCTGCCGGTCCTGGCCTGCAACCGGACCGGCTTCGAGCCGCGGGAGCCGGACAGCGCGGCGGGTATCCGTTTCTGGGGCAACAGTTGCATTATCGGGCCGCAGGGCGAAATACTCGTACGGGCGGACAGCGATGCACCGGCCGCCCTGGTGGCGGATATCGACCTGTCACAGAGCGGGGAATTGCGGACGGTCTGGCCGTTTTTTCGTGACCGCCGCATCGATGCCTATGGAGAACTGTTGAAACGCTACCGGAGTTGATATACATCAGTTACGGGAAATCGCCGGCATTTACACTGTCTGACCTGGTGACGACCATTCGCCAGCCGACAACAACAGGGATAAACGCATGATCCTCATACTCGCACCTGACACAGACAAGGACAGCACCGAATACCGGCAACTGCTGGAGTTCCTGTCCAACCTGGAAAACATCCAGCACCGCGTGCATGACGAGAAAGGCACGCAGCAGCTGCTGACCGAGATCTACCTGGTCGGCGACACCGCCGTCCTGCAAACCGATGAAATGGTCAGCCTGCCATGCGTCGAGCGTGTCGTGCGCGTCTCGGAGGAATACCGCGTACTCGGGCGCCATCACGATGATCAGCGCCCGACCTATTTCGACTACCACGGCGTTCGCTTCGGCCAGGACAACCTGAATATATTTGCCGGCCTGTGTGCCGTGGATATACCCGAACACGTCGAAATCATGGTGCGTGCACTTGCCGAGCATGGCCAGGTGTGTACCCGCATGGGCGCCTACAAGCCGCGCACCAATCCCTACTCGTTCCAGGGCCATGGCAAGGCCTGCCTGCCCTGGGTATTCGAGCTGGCCGGCAAGCACGGCATCAAGGTGATCGCCATGGAGATCACGCACGATGCCCATATCCGCGAGATCCAGCAGGCGCTGGAGGACGCCGGGAATCCGACCGGTGTCATGCTGCAGGTCGGCACGCGCAACACCCAGAACTTCGAACTGCTGAAGGCCATTGGCCGGGAGGCCGATTTTCCGGTATTGCTCAAACGGGGTTTCGGCATCACGCTGGAGGAATCGCTGAATGCCGCGGAATACCTTGCCAGCGAGGGCAACCGGCGCGTGGTGTTCGGTCTGCGCGGCATGAAAACCAACATGGGCGACCCGCACAGGAATTTCATCGATTTTGCACACGTACCGGTCATACACCGCCTGACACGCATGCCGGTGTGTATCGACCCGTCGCACTCGGTCGGATCGCGCGATGCCACGCATGACGGCATAATGGATATCTTCCATGTCACGGCACAGGGCGTCATCGCGGGTGCCAACATGGTGCTGGTGGATTTTCATCCCTACCCGGGCAAGGCGCTGGTCGATGGGCCGCAGGCACTGCACATGGATGAGCTCGGCTATTTTCTGGAAGATATCGGTATCGCCAGAAAGGCCTATGAGTCACGCCTGAAGCTTGCCAGGAAGGCCCACGCCACTGCAGGCGCTGACTGAACCGGTCTGCGTTCCGGCAACAGCCACGGGCGGCCATGTCCCGGTCAGCCGGCATTGCGCCGGTCATTCGGGAGATCCTGCATTCATGCATGCCGGCCGCCAGTCGCCTGCTGGACTATACTTGGATCCCGTCTTACCGATGAGAGGAACCGGCATGAAAACCATTATCCTGTTACTGGCAGCGGCAGTGTTTACACAGGCGCTGGCCGGGGAAACATCGACCGAGGTGGAAACACCCTACGGTGAACAGAAGGTCGTCTTCGACTTTTATTTCGATGACCCGAACAAGATCAATTCGGCCCTGTTCTGGGTGCGTTCACTGATCAATCCCCTGATGGATGAGCCCTACGGCATGGCACCCGAGTTTCTCGATATCAAGGTCGTCATCCATGGCACCGAAATCGTCACCCTCGCACGCAAGAATTACGCGAAGTACCGTGATGCTGTCGAGCGGATGCGCTACTACGCGAGCCTCGGCGTCCAGTTCAAGGTCTGCGGTCTGGCAGCCAGCGACTATGACTATGCCACCGATGCGTTCTACGAGTTTGTCGACGTGGTACCGTCGGCGATCACCGAGCTGGCCCACTGGCAATTGCAGGGGCATGCGCTGATAACCCCGAACGTGATGGAGAAGCGGTTATCGACCGAGGAGATTCGCTGAGGGCGCCAGGCCTGAACGCCAACCGCTAGTCCGCCGCTACACCGCCTGACACGGGCACGGCTGCAGACCGGTCGGCCTTCATCAGCAGCGGCGGCAGAAAGATGAAGTCGGCAATCAGCGCCAGGCCGATGGTGATCGCCGTCAGCAGCCCCATGTCGGCGTTGAGCTTGAAGGCCGACTGCGTCAGCACCATGAAGCCGGCGATCAGCACCAGCGTGGTGACCAGCAGCGCGATACCGACGGTGTGAAAGGCGTAACGTACGGCGTCTTCCGTGCCCAGCCCCTGCTCGCGCCGTGCGCGCAGGTACTTGCTGAGAAAATGCACGGTGTCGTCGACCACGATACCCAGTGTCATGCCCATGACGACGGACATGCCGAGGCCGATCTGGCCGGACAGCAGCCCCCACAGGCCGAAGCCCATGCCGGCCGGTGCGAGATTGGGTATCAGGCTGATCAGCCCGATCTTGAACGACCGCAACGCCACCACCAGGATCATGGAAATCAGCACCAGCGCCAGACTGGCACCGATCAGCATGCTGCGGATATTGCGCTGCCCGATATAGGCGAACATGACCGACGGGCTGGCGCCGCCGGATTTCATGTACGGTGCGTTCTCCTCAAGCCATTGCTGTGCACGCGCCTCGATGGACAACAGGGTGTTGCTGGACACACTCTCCATCGTGACCGTCATGCGCGTGGCCGACTTGTCGATATCGATCTGGTTGTTCAGGTCCAGGCCGTATGGCAGGGACATCTCGTACAGCAACAGGTATTGCGCCGACAGTTCGCGCTCGTCCGGCAACCGGTACCAGGACGGATCGTCGGCGTGCATGTTCTTGTTGAGGCGGCGCATGATGTCGGTCAGGGTGTTCACATGCAGCACACCGGGCTGCTCCCGGTACCAGTTCGCAAACCGTTGCACGTCTTTCAGGAACGCCGGTTCGTTGATCCCGCCGACCTCGCCATTACCGAGTGAGTAGTCGATGGTATAGATGCCGGTAAGATTTTCGCTGGCGAAGTCCGTGGCCGCCCTGAACGGGATGGAGTCGTCGAAATACTTGACGAATTCATCGTTCAGTTCGTTGCGCGGAATCAGGGCAATCAGCACGATCATCACGATACCCGCCCCCCAGAACAGCGCATGCTGCCGGGCCACGACAAAATCCGCAAAACGGTCCATGCGCGCGGTACGGTGCGTTGCACCGACCTTGACGCGCATCGGCACGACCGCCATGAAGGCGGGCAGGAAAGTCACGGAAAAGATGAACGCCGCGGCCACGCCCATGGCAACGATATTGCCCAGGTCCCGGAACGGGGGTGCATCGCTGAAGTTCATGCTCATGAAGCCGATCACGGTCGTCAGTGACGTCAGAAAGATCGGCTGCATGTTGATGCGCAGGCTGTCGACGATGGCACTGTGCCTGTCCATGCCCTTGCGCATGGCATACAGC